>NZ_JACJOY010000069.1:0-26753 GCF_014695815.1 Trichocoleus sp. FACHB-6 | reverse complement strand
GACTCTCTAAGGATTATGAAATTTTGCCGCAGACGTCGGAAGCTTTTATCTATATCGCAAACATTCGTTTGATGTTACGACGCTTAGCTTAGTACACTTCTCAGACATCCTCTCAAATTTCCCGCTTAAAGTTGTTAGAGTGATAGAAGAGTAATATAATCAGACCCGTAAAATTTTAGGGCACTTTTACTATCTTTTTAGGAACTCAATAGGATTTCTATAGTAGAATATTAAAATTCCCACATTAAGAGTAAAGTGATTTAGCACAATGCCAGATATATTCGTTATCAACAACTAATAAATTAAACATTTTACACAACCAATGTATTTTTGATAGCTTAGACATTGGAATCCCTTTCTTGATGGAGCTATACATTTGAATGACCAAATATCAGCAAACATTCTTTGTGTTGGTCTGGGGTGGTTTCCGGAAACACCGGGAGGGCTGGATCGATACGTCTATGAACTTACTCATCAACTAGCAGCAGGTCAAGATCGAGTTGAGTTGTGTGGAGTAGGGTTACCAGAAACTCAGACCAACTCTCCTATAAAAATAACTAATTTATCTGAACCGGATAATCGACTGTGGGAACGGCTTTGGCTGATTCGTTCCAATTTTTTGAGGCGAAAATCTTCCCAACCCGATGCAATTAATCTGCATTTTGCACTATATAGCCTTCCACTCTTGCAGGTTTTACCACCAGGGGTGCCGATTACGTTTTCCTTTCACGGTCCTTGGGCATTAGAAAGTGAACAGGAGGGAGCCGGAAAACTGAGTGTTTTTTTGAAGCACTGGGTTGAACAACGAGTCTACAATCGCTGCGATCGCTTTATTGTCCTGAGCAAAGCTTTCGGCACTATTTTGCACCAAGAGTATCAAGTTCCTTGGAGCAAAATCCATATTATTCCCGGCGGTGTTGATTTATCACGATTTCAATGCAACTTATCCCGCCAAGAAGCGAGGGCACAGCTCGACTGGCCTCAAGATCGCCCGATTTTATTTACCCCCCGTCGCTTAGTTCATCGAGTTGGGCTAGATAAATTGTTGACAGCAATAGCTACAATTAAGCCTAAAATTCCTGATGTCTGGCTAGCGATCGCGGGTAAAGGGTCACTAAAGCCTGATCTAGAGCAGCAAGCAACGGAACTGGGCTTAAATGAGCATGCCAGATTACTAGGTTTTTTACCAGATAAACAGTTGCCTATAGCTTACCAAGCCGCTGACTTGAGCGTGATGCCCAGTCAGTCTTTAGAAGGGTTTGGATTAGCCGTGCTGGAATCTCTCGCTTGTGGAACTCCGGTGCTGTGTACTCCTGTGGGTGGAATGCCAGAGATTTTAGAGCCGTTTTCACCGGATTTGATTGCTTCTTCTATAGAAACAACAGCGATTGCCGAGCGATTAGAAGAATTGCTAATTGGAAAAGTACCTATGCCTTCTAGAGAAGCGTGTCAGGAATACGCTGCTACACACTTCGATTGGCAAAAAATCGCGCAGAAGGTTAGACAAGTGCTGTTAGCCTAAAGATCAAAACAATAACGATCTGCAAAATTTTCTTAGCTAAGTAAGCGGATGAAAATCCTATTTCTCGACCAGAGTGGAAAACCAGGTGGTGCAGAACTGTGCCTAATCGATATTGCTAAACCCTATCGAGATAGCTGTTTAGTAGGCTTATTTGCAGATGGCTCTTTTAGACAATTACTAGAGCAACAGCAAATTCCAGTTCAAGTTTTAGCGACTCAGCCAATACAAATTCGTAAAGAAAGCAGCTTGGCACAGAGTTTAGGCAGCGTGAGTTTGCTACTGCCTCTGATTGCTCAGGTCGTTCAAAAAGCTCGTGAATACGATCTAATCTACGCCAACACACAAAAAGCTCTAGTTGTTGGGGCATTAGCTAGCTTTTTAAGCCGTCGCCCTCTGGTTTATCATTTGCATGACATTCTATCTACAGATCACTTCAGCCAAAGCAACCGACGCCTAGCTGTGACCCTAGCAAATCGCTTTGCATCACTAGTTATTGCTAACTCTCAAGCAAGTCAAGCAGCCTTTCTAGAAGCAGGAGGACGTTCAGACATAACCCATGTTGTCTACAACGGTTTTGAACCTGAAGGCTATCAGAGCGATCCGTCTAACATTAGCCAGCTCAAGAAACAGCTAGAACTTGATGGACGATTTATAGTAGGTCACTTCAGCCGATTGTCGCCTTGGAAAGGTCAACATATTTTAATCGAAGCACTTGCTCACTGTCCTGAAGACATAATAGCAATGTTAGTCGGTGATGCCCTATTCGGTGAGCAGGAGTATGTCCAGCAATTACACAAACGAGTAGCAGACCTAGGGCTTGAGGAACGGGTTCGGTTTTTAGGATTTCGTTCAGATATTCCGCAGTTAATGGCAGTCTGTGACTTAGTTGCCCATACCTCAACAGCACCCGAACCATTTGGAAGAGTAATTGTTGAGGCTATGCTGTGTGGTAGACCTGTGGTTGCCACTGGATCGGGAGGTGCTGTCGAAATAGTAGAACCGGGTATCAATGGTTTTTTAGTTCCGCCTGGGGAGCCACAGCAACTTGCAGAAGTTATTACCACCTGTCGTAATCAACCAGAACATACTGCGACTATCGCTCAATATGCACGCGACACAGCCACTCAGCGTTTTCACCAGACCAACATTAATCAGCGTATTGCTCAGTTGCTATACCGGGCTTTAAGCTAAGTTTTTGCAGGATGTTCAGAACTATATCTGTCTTCTGTCACTCTGAGAAGAGTAAAAGGAGAGAAATAGCCTGAAAACAAAGACATCTCTAAAGGACAAAAAATGTGGTAAGTAAAAAATGCCTTTTTAGGTGCTTGAGATGTGAGTTATATCCAGGAATACTTGTAAACTAACCCCAAAGAAGCAAAATAGGTGCCAAGTATCCCTTATGAGCAATTAATTCAACTGATTGAGTAAGGAAAGCTTTCATAGCAATCTTATTTGAGTTTTGAGATGCCAGCACTTCAGATCCTCGACTTCTTAGCTCGACTTTATCCATATTAAAGAGGAGAAAAGGTAGCAAGATCAGGAAAGTAGTGGCACCTGGCAAACGCACAATCAGTTCGATTTTACAGGTGATGGAGTTGCACCATGAACCTCCCTTTCAGAACTATCATTGTCCTCTCACCCGCGCCATCTGATCAAGTTGTCAAGCGAGTCGTTAAGCTGGATTGCCCTGCGGCAATCCAGCTTAACGACTCGCATCTTACCAATGCGGCTCCTTCAGTCCCATCTCTCCGAAACACCTATTGACCTTCTAGAATAGATGACTTCAAAATACCGCAACTAAGATAATGAAAAACAGATTATTGTTGTTAGCCCACAAACTGTGGCAAGAGAAGGGATTATTCTTCCAAAAAATTAATCAGTCACTGAGGAATTTAAAGCAGATTGAGAATTATCACCAGCGCTGCAAGATTAGTTTCCTCGCCTTTGCGATTGCAGGACTAATTGTCTCTACTTTTATTGGACTGTATCTAACTTCAAACGCATTGCCCACTATCTCCTACAAAACATCTTGGATAGGTAACACGTTTGCCGGTGGCGAAAAGTGGGTACAAATTCACATCAGTGCAATGTACGTAGGGAATGACGGAACGGTTTATACCAATAGCGTGTGGGATGAAGCGGGTAGAGAGGCAGGAATTTACCAAGACGGAGATGCAATAGGCAAAGCTAGTAATCTTCATGGATGGGGAAGAACTGGAGGGGAAGCGGTCACGGCAAATGCTAAGTACCTTTATATCGTCATGACACAGAGGCCAATAGACAGGATGGTATTGCAGGATTATCCTCGCTCTAAACCAAACTGGTATTGTGTGAGACGCTACCACTTATCTGGGGAGCCTGCACCCTTCGCTGGCGGACGTGGCTATGACGGGAGTATGTTAATTGTTAGCACCTCTAGCCCAGTAACTGGATTAGCTAACGCCAACAACGAGCTTTATGTGAGTGATAGTGCTGCCAACCGCATTCGCGTCTACGATGCCGAAACTATGGCAGAGCTACGCAGTTGGTCAGTCGATCGCCCCCAGCAGATGGCTGTTGATAGTCAGGGAAACTTATGGATTATTCAAGCCAAAGATGCTAGTAATCCTCCCAAAATTCTGAACTATTCCAAGACAGGAACTTTGTTGTCTAAAAAAATTACGGATGTTGTAGACCCTACAGCCCTAGCTATTGATAATAAAGGCAGACTGTTGGTCGCGGAAAATGGACCCCGTCAGCAGGTGCTGATTTATAATATCTCACGAATCCCTAAGTTGATTGGGACTTTTGGTGACGAAGGTGGCATCTATTCTGGCACTCCGGGAGAAGTTGGAGCGTTTAAACTCAACGGTATAACAGGAGTGGGTACGGATGCGGCGGGGAATATCTACGTTAGCAATGATGGTTTTGGCAGTTCAGGAACTGATTTGAGGAAATTCTCGCGTTTGAGAGAGCTGCAATGGCAATTACTGGGTTTGCAATTCGTGGATAATGCCGATGCCGATCCTGCCACTGATGGAGTGGACGTGTTCACCAAGCACGAACATTTCATCATGGACTACAGCAAGGGAAGTGGTCAGGAATCGAGCTATAAGGCATATACCGTGGATAAGTTCCGCTACCCTGACGATCCGCGACTACACAACGAAGACCATTCAGCAGCATCGGTTTTTGTCCGTCGGATTGAGGGAAAGCGTTTTCTTTATCTCACGGGGATGTATGCCAAACAGCTCAGCGTCTACCGAATGAAAGGAGAAATTGCAGTTCCTAGTGCCATCTTTGCCAGGGAGCATTCTACATGGCCAACCAATCAGCCAGCGATGGGAAGCTGGTTATGGCGCGACAAGAATGGCGATGGCTCGGTTCAAAGCGATGAGTATGAAAGTTTAGGTGCAGCAGATGGTTCGATCTGGGGTTGGGAGGTTGATAGCAAGGGCGACATCTGGCAAACATCCAAGTCGGGCTTGATACGACATTATCGCTATCAAGGATTGGATGCCTATGGCAGTCCAAATTATATTGACAGTGCTTCGGAAGTCATACCCATGCCAACGCCTTTCAACAAGCTGGAAAGAATCAAGTATTTCCCTGATACAGATGTCATGTATCTCGGAGGCTATACGGCCGATCGCCCACACGCTGGTGAGGAATGGGGGATAGTTGGCACAGAGATTGTGCGCTACGACGACTGGAGCAAGAGCCGGAAAGTGCGCTGGCGTGTCAGTCTTCCTTATAATCCAAGTGCCAACCCGATTTTGATTATCAAAGCGATGGATGTAGTAGGAGATAGAGTTTTTGCTGTTACTTCTAGAACGGCCGAGGTGTATGTCTACGACACAGAGACGGGAGCAACTGTTAAAACTTTGTCTCCCGGCCCAGAGGTGGCAGGCGAGAGTGGCTGGATTGATATCCCCTACGCTTTACGAGCCTATCGTCGGTCGAATGGTGAATATGTGGTGTTTGTAGAGGAAGATGCGAAAGCCAAGGTGATTATGTATCGGTTTGCCTCAAATAATTGAGTAAATCCGGCAAAATCAACGTTAAATTCTCATTTATCCAATGTAATTTTCAACTAAAGCTATTTTCGTTTTTTTTACGCTTATCTAATTTAGAGGTATTTGATGCGCGTGCTACATATTCTCAACCACGTCCAAGAGATCGGAAATGGGATTGTCAATGTGGCAGTCGATCTAGCCTGTCTGCAAGCCAAAGCAGGTCACGAAGTCGCTATCGCTTCTGCTGGTGGAGAATATGAGCAATTAATGGCACGTTATGGTGTAAGGCACTTCAAACTCGATCAAACGCGAACACCGATCAATCTGCTTAAGGCTACTGGAGGTTATCGGGCGATCGCGCAAGAGTTTCAACCTGATATCGTCCATGCCCATATGATGACAGGAGTGGTACTAGCGCGTGCTTTAAAAGCGGGATTTGGATACGCTGTCGTCTCTACAGTCCATAATGAATTTCAGCGCAGTGCAGTGCTTATGGGTTGGGCTGACCGGGTTATTGCTGTCAGTAAGGCGGTTGCCCAGTCAATGGCTCGGCGCGGTATTCCTCAGAACAAGTTGCGAGTAGTCAATAACGGTACACTAGGTAGCCCCCGCACTCGCCAACTGCAAGAATACCAACCGATGCTACTACAGCGACCCGCGATCGCAACTGTGGCGGGGATGTATCGGCGCAAAGGGATTGCTGAGTTAATTGAGGCTTTCACACAAATTGCTGCGGATTTTCCAGATGCGTATCTTTATCTGGTGGGGAACGGGCCCGATCGGGAAATGTTTGAGGCACAAGCACAAAGTACACCCGTGAGCGATCGCATTCATTTTGAAGGCTTTCAGTCTGAGCCGCAGCGGTATCTGTTAGCTACTGACATTTTTGTCCTGGCTTCGCACCGTGAACCTTTCGGTCTTGTTCTTTCGGAAGCTCGTGAAGCAGGCTGTGCCATTATTGCCAGCAATGTAGACGGCATTCCTGAAGCGTTGTCTGGAGGGCAAGCTGGCGTGTTAGTTCCGCCATCAAATAGCCAAAGTCTAGCAGTCGCTCTGACGCAATTACTCAGTGACCCCAGCCTGTTGCACAAATGGAAAAACCAAGCAAAAAACAACCTCGATTACCTGAGTGTTTCGCGTGTCAATGAGGAAACATTGGCGGTGTATCGTGAATTGTTAACATATCCAAGTTAAGGCGGGTCTACAACCGTTTAACAGTGAAACTTAATTTTTATTTTGATGCAAGTGGTACTTACAGGCAGCCATGCCTATGCCTAGAAATCCCCAGAAAACCATGCCAGCGAGTGCAACCGTCACGTTTGCACCAGCTAACATTGGGAGGAAAGAAAAACAAATAGCGCGGGCTGCACTGGCAAAGGGATCAGAGCGAATCTCACGGCTTTGGAACAGCGTTAAGAAGCATAGGAACATCCCGCCCCAATAGGGAACAGTTCCGAACCAGCCCAAACTTAAAATCGTATCTAAAATACCACTATCAATGCTACCAGCCCCGCCAATTCCCATCCCTTGAAACTCACCTAGGGCTTCGCTGAGTTGTCTTTCGTAGAGTTCCGATCTGTCATTGAGGCTCTGATCACCCTGAAGATTGGAAAAACTTGCAAAACGAGATTGGACGATTGTAGAGAATGGCTCTACAGTGGCTAAAGGAACAACCAATACTGCCATGACCATGACAGTGATAATTAAACGCATCTGTAAATGCGCTTTGAGAGAAGTGGTAAGGGTAATAAATGCCACAAACCACGCTCCCCAAGCCGTGCGTACTGATGTTAGCAGGAGTGCCAAGTAGCCAAACACTGAGGCAGGAACCCGTAAAGTTTCTTTGCTAGTCAATAACAGCATAAGACCGGCTATTATCACCGTTGCAAAGGGTAAAGGCGAGTTCATGGTACTCCACACACGCATTCCAAAAGGTGCAGGATCACCCATGCTAGTAAATAGCTCCGTCTCTATGAGCCAAGTGCGATCCCACTCAGGTGCAACAATGTATTGATACACGCCATAAGCTCCTGTCACTAACACACCCCAAACAAAGGTGCGTTCAATACTCCGGCGATAGTAGGGGTAATCTCGCCAGTTCACAAACAAGTGAAAACCGAACAGGATGGGAGGTAACCAGTTCAGCACAGAAATTACGGCGGAGACGGGCGAGAGCTTAATTAGCGCAACGAGAAAACCATAAAACACGCCTATAAAAGACAGAACAAAGGGGAAGCTGCCCTGCTGGTATGACCTGGGAAGGTGCCGATAGAACGTAGCAAGGGTCACCATTGCCACCAGAAAGGGTGATAGTAATATCGGACTTGGATCAGTAAAGCCGCTTCTCCAATCAGCCAAACGACGGACGAACGGTGTTAGGAAAAATATCCACCAAGTGAAACTGACGTAGATGAGGGGATAGCGTCGGTATAGGAACACACCTACAGCAAAAGCTCCCACTGGAAAGGCTAGATTCAGGATCTTGGCAGTCCCTCCCCCTAAAATACATAGGCTCGAAAAAATTACTAGCCCCAGTATTGCCGTCCTAGCAGGCTTCGACTGCTTTGGTTGTAGCTCCCGATGAGAAGTGTCTTGAGGCGAGCCACTCGAAAGTACCTGTCTGTGACTCATTTAGTATCTCCATCAAGAAGGTACTTAATCAAACAACATCCGTTAGCGTAAGTATTGCATGTCTTTAGGTCGATCGCCTTGTTGCCACGTCCGCCATCCCTGCCAACGCCCACGCCAAGAGGCAAGCAACTTTTGCCCTGCCAATAATCCTTCCCCAGGTAGGAACCTCAGGCACTGCACAAGTCCGAGGGACTCTCGCGTTCCCACTAAGATTGCCCACAGGAGGAATACAGCACGATTTGCACGAGGTAAATGCTCCAGTAAAATCAGGGTTTCATTATGTACTGCATTGGTCAAGGCAATCTTATTGAAACTGCGGCGTTGATCCTCGTCGAAACGTTGTGCTGGATAGTGATCTACCGCAACCTTTGGATCGTAAATTAGCTTCCAACCCGCCCGCTTCAACGCTAGGCTGAAGGCAATCTCGAAATTTACTTGCGCCCCTGTGCCTTGCATACGCTGATCGAAGCGTAGTTCCTTAATAGCAGTCCGGCGAAAACTCATGTTGACTCCCTTAAGTAGATCTACCTCGCGGGGGGCACCTACGCCAAAGTGATGGTTGCCAATCATCCGTCCAAACCAATTTACCTGACCTACTACCTCACACTCACCATCTTCTAATTGTGTACCGTGGTACACCCAATCGCGTCCACCTACGCCGCCAATCTGCTCATCGGATAGAAAGTGATTTTCAATCCGTGCTAACCAATCGCTGTGTGGGGCAGCATCGTCATCGGTAAAGGCGATGATTTCCCCTTTTGCAAAATCAAGACCTGCATTCATCGCTGCTACCACCCCCGGAACTTTCACGGTTACGGTGTTCAATGGCAGGAGGTCAGGATTGAATGTTGCCAGGAATGTCCAAGTTTCAGAATCAGTATCGCGAACGATTGCTAAGACTTGATCAGCTGGTCGAGTTTGCTGTTTTAAAGCCTCCAAGCAGCGTACCAAGTCTTTTGGACGACGGTAAGTAGGTACGATAACCGTAATTTTCATGGCGGGCTTAGTTCCTCGAATCAATCCACAAAACGTTTTCCATAGCTTAAAGCATCACCTAGAATTATTGAGTTGAGTTTGGCGGCTACTACGGATAGCAAAACAACTAAACAAAAGAGTTAAACCAGCATTCATCTCAATTAACTCTTCAAAGAACTTCAAAAAATCAGCTACGAAAATATCGAGATCCAACAGTATTGATACGATACCGTAGCCTATAGTGACGAGCAAGAAGCATAATGGGGGGTAATGGTTGAACGCTAAAACTAAATTCTTTAGCCCTTGTTGAATAGTTTCTTTCACCTCGTGTAAATGCCTGATTGCCCAAATCAATCCAATCAGTAGTGAACAAACGAAGACTCCTAAAGCAACAAGCAAAATTATTCGATTTTGCTTCAATATAGGTTTAACAGTCATCAGTAGCAAGAAGAAAACATCATGTATTGAATCAATTCTTACTCCACCAACTAAAGGCGCTTGAAACCAGAACATCCGGTAGCCAAAGCTAATTTCGTCTAAGGCGGCAAGCAGTCCTAATAACGGGATAATTAGGTAAGACTTCCGAGCTTGTTTATGCTTTAATTTGGTAATAAAAATCAAACCAAGCACAAAGGTCTCAAAATAGAAAATTGTTGTTAAATTCTCCAAAAACTCATTCTCTTCCACCAAGGCAATTCTTGTAACAGGGAATAAAAACCATAATATGGTCAGAAAAAGAACATTCAAAACAGTCACTATGAGATATAGCTCACCGAGACTTATCTTGTTAAATAAGCCTTGTCCCCAATACAATCTTGATTGAATTTTCATTTTTTAATCTCCATAGATGTAAGAGGATGTTTTAAAAGTGGGAGCCTATTTCGTCGCCCCTTCAGGTTATGGATATGTTTCTTTGGATTGTAGAAATTGTTCTCAGACCTTTAGAGAAGAAGGGTTTCGTACTCTTACCAAAACGGTGGGTGGTGGAAAGAACATTTGGATGGCTCAATTGGTGTCGGCGTTTGAGCAAAGATTATGAAAGGCTACCGGAAACTTCGGAGAGTTTTATATACATAGCGATGATTCGTATCATGGTCAGACGACTGGCATGATTTTTGACTCGCTTTGACTTTTCAAACATCCTCTAAAACTATTTAAACTCATAAACCCGAATTCTCGGACCTCGATTAATTTTCGGAACACGATTAACTTCATAAATCATTTGAGCAGAGGACATAAGGCCTTGATAATTTTTAACTATTTCTAGATAGTTTTCCTTTTCCGCTAAATACAAATCATACCAATGGCTGATAACCATGTATTGAATAGCCTGGGCTTGAACATCTTTAATATCTCCAATTTCTCCAATTTTACCAATATCTAATGGTCGGAGTTTAGCATGTCTCGTATAAGTATCAGGATCGATTTGGAACAAAGCTCCTTGCTTATCGCGATCAATTTGAAATAATTTGAATGAGTCTTTTGGAAAATTAGAAACATAAGGTTCTATTAAAATAGAACTTCCGCTTTGAATGTTACTAGTTATCCATCGTTCCGCCTGAATTCTTGTGTCGGTTCCAGAAGCTTCACGACCTTGTGCAAGACTCGCACTTGAAAGAGAAACAAGAATAATACAAAGAGAAAACAAAAATATCCAAGTTCCTGCTTTTCTGAAGGATTTATTAGCTAACTCAGATAGCTTATAAATAGCCCAAGCAAGTATTATACAACTGAAAGGAAGAATAGGAAGAACCCAGTGGTTCCACCTTAAACTTAGGGAAGATATAAATAATAAAAATAAAGCAGGAAAGAGAATTAGTATTAATTCCTCTTTTTTTCTGAAGTAGGCACAGCATAAAAAACCAATACTCAACAATATAATTCCATAAATCGAAAAAGAGTTTACAAGAGGATTTTCTATATACCATCTCAAGTTATTAATCAGTCCACCTCCTGTTACGCTAACTTGTTCCGATCTTGCTTCTTTTGCTACATCAATCAGCACCTGCTGAAAATCTATAAATAGAAAAGGAGAGCTTATGAAAGCTCCGAAAATACAAGCCGCGATACTGCTGAATACTTTAATAAGCCCTTGCTTAAGCCAGCCTTGACTAAGAAAAAATGCCAAAATAATAGTTGGGGCAAAAACAACAGCAGGGTATTTAGTTACGATAGCTAGACCTAGCAAGAAACTAGCTAAGACATAGTCTAATAGTTTATTTTTCTCAAGAATTTTTAAACAAAACCAAAATGAAAGAGTCAAAAGCAAAGGCATTAAACTGTCCATTCGCGCTATCTGCGAACCTGAGACATGGATAGGAGTGATAGCAATTAAAGTGGCTGCTACTAAACCTACTGTTTTATTAAAAATTTTCCTGCCGACTAAGTAGACTAGCCCAATTGTGACAATACCAAAGAAGACACCGAGAAGACGCCCACTCAAGAAAAAAATAGTTTGATCTTGAAAGTAAAGTGCTTTAAAGTCATCAGCACTAGCAAAAATCCCTAGGACTCTACCTCCTAGAAAAAATAAGATATATACAAAAGCTAGTAAGTAAATAACAGTAGTTCCTGGATGACCAAACCAGTGAGGATTCAAATCACGATTGGCTAACATCTCTACAGCATTGCTAACTCGTCCGGCTTCACCATTACTGTAAATATCAGGTAGATTAGATGTAACTCCATAGAGACGTAGTAGCAAGCCAGCCAATAAAATACCGAGTAAAATAAATTTTGAATACCGAGATATTTGCTCTTCGTACCTTGTCAAACTTCTCATTGTTTAGTACCTAATTATTTAATCAATCATGAAAACGAGTTGAATTTTTGAGCGCTTCTAGGTAGCTTATTAAGCTTTTAAGGCGACGATAACCGAGGATGAAAATTTGAGATTGTCAGGACTGGTTGAACTCCTCAAATAAATCTAGATAAGTCTGCGCCATATTCGCCCAGCTATACTTTTGGGCTATGGTTCTAGCGGCTTGACCCATTTGATGGCGTTTCTCGCGATCGCTTGTTAGTAAGGTGAGTGCCTGTGCTAAACCTTGGATGTCGTCCGGGTCAGGCAAGACAATCCCACTCTCTGGTGTGATAATTTCAGCAGCACCCGTAGTCACCGCCGTAATGACAGGTAATCCTGAAGCCATCGCTTCAATAACCACTAGACCAAACGTCTCATAACGGGATGGAAAGACCAAAAAATCCACTGCTTTCATGAGCATGGGGACATCAGTTCGGTGTTCCAGAAAATGCACCCTTTTACTCAACCCTAGTGAGACGACTAACTGTGGATAGGTCGTCCCTGTCGTTGTTCCTGCAACTACCAGATGCAACTCAGGAACCTGTGCCAAGGCACGTATTACTGTATCCAAATTTTTACGAGGGGTTTGAGCATTTCCTGCAAACAGTGCAAGGGTCACACCCTCAGGCAAACCCCAGGTTTGACGTTTAGCCTCCCCAGGGGAAAACTCTTGTAAATCTACACCGTTCAAAATTACCCGAATGCGTTCTGGCGGTACACCAATTTCTAACAGTTCCTTCTCTACCTGCTTCGATACCGCTACGATCGCTTTCGCCTGACTGAAGGCTTTCTTTTCCCAATCAGCATTCAAAGCGGTGTAGAACCAGTTATAAGTGCTACGCAAGCTCGCATGCTGTTCTGAAAGATTGACTGGCGAACGTAACCAGGAACTATGGACAAAATGGACTGCATTGACATCTCCCTTAACCCAAGTAATTGCACCGTTGACTTTTATTAGGTCAAATTCTTTTTGGTGCTTAAGCAACCACAACCCACTTTGCATAGAGAAAGCCATTTCGCGGAAAAGTTGCGTTGGATACCCTTTCACTGGAATAAAAATCCAATTAACATGGCTGTGCTGTTGCAGTTCCGGAGCTACACTACTTGCCACTAACGTAACGTGGTGACCGCGACGAATCGCTTCCCAGGCAACTTCATAGTTTACCCGACCCTGACCATCACCGACTACGACTCTGTGAGTAACAATGCAAAGCTTCATAGGTAAACACTTCTTAAGGTAAGCTCATGTGGTGGTAATCAGGAATGATGACAACTTTATTGCTTGCCATGCTGCTGCTGATGCCATTGCCAAGCGTGGGTAAGAATTTGATTTAAATCTAAATATTGGGGAGACCAACCCAGAATTTTTCTAGCTTTATCGTTGCTACCAACCAAAATGGATGGATCGCCAGGACGACGCGGGTATTCTACGACGGGAATCTCTTGTTGAGTGACGTGTCGGGCTGCTTCAATAACTTCTCTAACTGAAAACCCATTGCCATTCCCTAAGTTAAAGGTGTCTGTATCCTTCCCCTTTAGTAAATATTCAAGTCCTAGTAGGTGAGCCTGAGCGATGTCTGTCACGTGAGTGTAATCTCGGATGCAAGTGCCGTCCGGAGTGGAGTAATCTGTACCGAAAATGGAAATAGACTCGCGTTTACCCAAAGCGGCGAGCAGTATCAAAGGAATTAAATGGGTTTCAGGAGTATGATTTTCTCCTATTAAACCAGTTGGATTGGCTCCAGCCGCATTGAAGTAACGAAAAGTCACTGATTTGAAATCATAAGCGGTATCAAAATCTCTGAGTATTCGTTCTACCATTAACTTACTTGCCCCATAGGGATTGATCGGCTGCTGGGAATGCGTTTCGGGAATGGGAATTGTCTCCGATCTGCCGTAGGTGGCACAGGTCGAAGAAAAAACAAATTTCCGCACTGATGCATCTAGCATTGCTTCCAACAAAATCAGCGTGCCGACAACATTATTACGATAGTATTTAGCAGGACTGACCATAGACTCGCCTACGTAAGCATAGGCAGCAAAATGCATGACCGCTTCAATTTTGTGGGTGGCAAAGATATGATCTAGCAGTTGGCGATCGCTCGTATCACCAATCACTAATTCCACTTGAAGAATCTTTTCTACAATATCTCGATGCCCATAAACGAGGTTGTCTAAAACGATTACCTCATAACCACTGTGTTGCAATGCTAAAACTGCATGGGCACCAATATAACCTGCGCCGCCCGTGACTAATATTGTTGTTTTTTTTGAGGGCATAGCGATCGCTTCTCTTTCTAAACTTTACTTAAATACCGTTCCGAAAGTCCTTCTCTTTGACTAAGAGTTTCTTCATAAAAAGCCAGGTTATCGCGGGCGATACGCTCCCAACTGTAGCGTTGTGCGGTAGCGTAAGCATTACGGCGTAGCTGCTGAAGGTAGGGGCGGTCTAAAACCAGCCGTTCCAAAGCCTGCTCGATCGCCTGACTATGGCGAGCCGGGACTAAAATTCCGTTGTACCCATTCTTTACGATCTCCATTGCTCCCGGTGTTGTTGTCGTTACAGGCGCTAGACCGCAAGCCATAGTTTCAGTGAGAGCCAAGCTAAACCCTTCAGAGAGAGTGGGAAAGAGCTTGATGTGATGTCCGCGCAGGAGGTTGGGTAGTGCTTCGTGACTGTAGTGGGGAATGACTTGGATGCGATCGCGTATAGCAGGCTCGAAATCTGCATGGACTTCTGCTTCTGAGCAACCCGTCCCTAAAAAACTTATCTTCAGCTGGGGATAGCGAGCAAGAATTGCATTCAAGGCTGCTGCACCATACTTAATGCCCTTTCGAGCGATATAATTCCCCACTTGGGCAATGTAAATGGTTGAATCCTCTGCTTCTGGCATCGGCTCGAAGGGGAGATTCAGAAATTCCTCTGGAATCCCATTCGCAACGATGTGCATTTGTTCTGAATTGACACCCAACTTTTCAACGACATACTCTGCATCGCGGTGATTGAGCAGCAAAACCAGGTCGGCATAGCGCAGGGAAGTTGCGACCTCCCAAAGCCGGAAGCCTCCATGATACAGCGAATACTTCCAACTCAAGTCCAAGTTGCCCCGACGAGCCTCCTCTAAATTTTCCAGGTGCATACTATGCTCAAGACCGTGGCTGCGGGTTACTAGAAGAGGGGAGTTTTCTCTGGAGCTTCGGCGCATTTTCGCCCATATCCAAGCATCTCCGGTAGAAGCATCAACCACATCGACGGCTTGCTTCTTTACAAGAGCTGATATCTGGCTGGCTACAAACCCAGGAAATATTATCGACTTTACCAGCCCTGGTAATTTGTCTGGAAGGCGATCAAATGTGTAGTATTCTACTTCATGCCCTAGCTTTTGATATTCCTGACCTAGTTTCCACGTTGCACCAGAAGCCCCTGCATTAGGATTTAGATCGTGATGAATAGTGAGCAGGATTTTCATAAGCTGATTTAGAGCTAGATATTTCCATAAAAATTGTTTCTAAAGCTGGGAACTTATTGATTTCTCTTGGAGTTCTTGTATAAACTGGATTCAAGTTGAGGAGGGAAAGATGCCAAAGAGCCGATCGAGTTTTGAATAAATCGTTGAGTTTGAGTAATGACTTTTAAAAGTGATGCCAACTTCTTTAGAAAAGTTTTGAGCAAGTTCGGGTTCCTTAAGTAGGCGTATAATTTGGTTAGCGTAAACAGTTGGTTCGTCTGTGATAAAGGCATTTACACCATCTATCAAGTTCAACCCAGAAGCACCCGTTGTAGTCGTCACAGCGGGAATTGCATAAGCCATTGCTTCTTGCAGTTTAACCTTGGTTCCAGAACCCTCTAGTAAAGGACAAATTACCAATCTCGAATTTAAGTACAAATTGGATAAATCCGGAACATATCCCAGACAGTCAATATTCGGTTCTAAAAATGCATCAATTTGAACAGATTGGGTTACTGTTCCCACAATTGCCAGTTTAATATCTGGCTTCTCGTCAATGATTTTGGGAAAAATGGATGTCAGAAAAAAGTTGAGTCCATCTATATTAGGTTGGTAACAAGCGCCAACAAACAACAGATCGTACTTAAACTCTCTAGAGACATATGGAGCTAGGCTAAGGAAATGGTTAGAATCTTCAACTAGATGTGGGATTAAGTAGATTTTTTGAGACGAAAGATGTGAGATGAGAACAGCTATTTCGTGCTGAGAATTAGCCAGCACAGTATCAAATTTATTCAAGAGATTAATTTCTCGACTTAAGTTAGATTTGTAGTCAAATTTAAGCCCTTTCAAATGAGATATATTTTTTCTAGCTAAGCGAGCGTCACAGCAGAGATCGTGCATATCAATCAATTTTTTAACTACAGAGGATTTTGACTCAATAGCTAGATGAGCATACTCTAGGTAGTTAATCAATATAAAATTATATTTCTGTTGAGACACTAAAGTTTTAACGAACTCAATATATCCGGGGGGGGTGCAGTATTTAGAATCAACAGGTAGCTGCTCTCGTAAGATTTTTTGATAATAAAAGCTTTGGCTTCGAGAATACAAAAAATCAACCCAGTTCCGTTCGCATTCGTAAACAAATAGTTTTTCGGCAAAGTTAAGGATTTCTTGCTTTTGTTTGGAGTCCCAAAGAGTACTTCTAAATTCATTACTAGCTACTACATCTACCGAAAAAAAATCTTTTCGATTTTGGAAATACTTTAATATCCCCACAATTCTACGCTTAGCGCCTGTATTAATTGGTTTGAGCGGAAAGGGAAGATGAATTAGAATTTTGGTTCTTTCTTGGCTCATGGGTTTTCTTGGTTCAAATGTACCCCTCCAGGTATTTTATAAAATCTAAAGATAGACAGATTTAATTCGTTCTTAAACTGTTCTTAGTATACTACTGATAAATACTTTTTAAAAGCAATATCACCAACTTCTCAAAGGATTTGGTGATATGAACTACTGGCATCTTAAAAGTCAAAGTTTTAAAACTTTAGGTTTGTAGAATTAACATTGCCTAACGATAAACAGGTTGTGAGACATGGTAAAAGTAATCAATTTCAAAGCTGTACTTTAAAATTGCCGACTTAAATTTTTTCGAGCCAGCATATAAATTCACTAGAGTTTTACTTCTCGCACAGCAGTAAAACACGCAGTTCGGGGTCAGATGGCAGAATATGGATGCTGCTAAACCATTTACTAAGTTTGTTCATAAAATTTTCAAGCATATACCAAGAATGCCTAGGCGATCGAAATCCCGCTAATTCTGGATCTTCGAGCGGAACGAATTCTACAAGCAACCAGCGCTTTGAGAACAGTGCAAAACCCTCTACAGTTTGCTCGAACTGTGGATGTTGTTCAAATACAATATGATGAACTAACCCCAAAGCCAGAACCATCTCGCATTGAAAGCGTTCAGTAGCAGCAACATATCGATAATTGGACAAACCATAAGCTGGGGTAGGTTGTGTAAAGTCCATGAGTAAGGGAAGAATCGGCAATTTTTTCTCACGAGCGTCGTAATAAAGTTGGGTAACACACGCCAGATCTTTATCAAAAGCTACTACTTGACTTCCTAAACTAGCAGCAAGCTTAGAATACGCTCCCGTATGGCAACCTATGTCTAGCACGGAGGAGGGGTGTAACTCAGTGAGAGTTTTGTATACGCTTACCTGTTTGGCTGTCCATGTATCTTGGCATGATGACCAGGAGAAAGCTTCTGACTCCCCAGGCAACAGGGTTTTGAAGCAGGGTAAGGTAATGTTGTGGACATTTTGCCTGATTTTCTCTAAAGAAATTAAGTAATATTTCTGTGTAATTTTTTCTAGACAAGAGGTATACTGGTTTGATTTTTTGGATTCTTGTAACTCATTTAATTCTTGCAACTCGCTTGATTCTTGTAGTTCTTTTGCTTCTTGTAATCCTTTTGTTTTTTTATTAAGAGAGGCTTGAATAAACTTAAATTTTTCTCTAAAAAATTTAAGCTGCTCAGGAGGCATGATTTGCATCAAACCTAATTGTAAACGTGTAGCAAGTGGTGGATTGGAAAGCCGTCTTGACAAACCCGAGCTTCGGGTTAATAACAATAGATCTGTCTTGAGAACGCCCTCATTATCAACCATAAGCAGTCTTGCCACCTTATCTTTTTCTTGGGACATGAGAAGAAGCGGGTAAAGGCAAACTTGGCAAAACTGATCGTAGGCATCCCACCTAAAATAGTGTACGTATTCATCAAAAGGTCTAATTGAACCTAAATCCACAAAAAACGGTTCGCAGCCATCAAATAATACGTTTCCTAGATGACCATCTTCTAAAGCAAAGCCACGTCGCGCCACTTCTATAGCAACATCTAAAAGAGTAAGGGCAGCGTCCTTAATCATTGCTGGGCACCATTCAATAGAATACGACGTAAAAGGTATTGACCGATGGCTCACTACCATGTCAAACCCATTAACTTTTAAGGGGGTGAGTTCAGTCTCGATAAAAAGCCCTTTTTCTACTAGTTGTTGGATAACACCTTCTTGAAATAATTGTGTAAAAAATGGTGCTCGCTCAGAACCTATTCCACGATATAGTTTTCCGCTCCACTGAAAAAGCCTCATCTTATAATCGGCAATGGAGTGAGGATGGAAAACTATTTCACTAGATGAAATCCCGGTCATGGTTTTAAGTTAAAATAATAAATTTTTCTATGAAACTTAATTTGAAGCTTTTTTTTGTTTAATAGAGAATCCTGTTAATACTGAACGAACTTTTTTAGGAAGCACTCGTATTTCTAGGACGCAATGTTGACAACATAGCGACGTAGAATACATAAGCCAGCAACTTCAATGAAGAGGCAATTACCTTTAGGGAAGATGAACATAACAGAGCTTCTCTGATTTGATTCATTGCCGCCCTAATGTCACCTAAGTTAGTAAATTGTCTAGCAGACGTTAGAGCATAAAGGGCATAATTTCTTGATGCTGTTTTTGAGAGCCTATCTGCTTTGTTTTCCGGCAAGTAGTTCTTTACTATTGCAATAGCCTTACGCACATCTTGGATATTTTTGCCAGCACGTATAGTGCGTCCTGTAAGCGATGTTGAATGTTTACGACGGATTGCCAGCGGCTCAACTTCATACCAAACTGGGTATTGTGCAGCAATCCGCACCCACATTTCCCAATCTTCGCCCCAACAGGATATACGGCAGTCAAATCCTCCGAGTTTTTCATAAACCTCCCGTCGCACTACCATTGCTGGTGTCGAAATTCGTTGTATTTCAGCAATTCGCTCCAACCAATTGCTCAAAATGCCACTTTCAGACTCTTCTAGTTGCTCAATATCTCGCCAGTGACTATGCTCATCCATTTTGAGAGTGCGACAGAAAGCCGCACCGATTTCAGGTTTTTCATCAAAGGCTTTTTGTAGCTTGCGATAGAAGCCATCTCGTACACAGTCATCACCATGAAGTAAATGCACCAACTTCCCGCGCGATCGCTGCAAGCAGGTTTCAAAATTTTTGATATATCCCCCATTTTCGGGTTGTCGGTAGAAGCTAACACGACCCTGTCCTACTTCTTCAACCACAGCAGCTGGGTCATCCTTAGTAGAGCAATCGTCTACAACTTCAATCTGCATGACCTCTGGCCCTGGCGCTTGTGCTAGTACGCTAGCTAGGGTCTCGCGTAGATAGCCAGCACAGTTATAAGTAGGGATCATCACTGACCACAAGGGACGCTCTACTCCTTCAGGTACAGGTGCAATTGTTGCTCGATAAGGATGCGGCTCCATAAATTGATTTAATCCTTCTTATTGTTTGGGTTTTACTTGGCATTAAGGCTGGGTGTAGCTTCAAGTTGAGTGCTTATAGGCTTATCTTGATGCAAGGTTGACAAAATCATGAAGTATACGACGCGAGGAAATAACTTTATGAGGGAGAAAAGCACTTTTGGTGAAGTAGAGCAGTTTAGCGCTTCTCTAACTTGGCTCATTGCAGCACTAAAATCACTAAGTTTGGCATAATTTCTAGCATGTCCAAGTGCATATAAGGCATAGTGTTTTAATGCGATCTTTGAGAGTTTATCTGCTGTTTGCTCAGGCAAGTAGGGCTTCGCAATATTTATAGCCATACGTATGTCTTGGATATTCTTTCCAATGCGCCTTGAGTGTCCTGTAAGGGATGCAGAGTGTTTACGATAGACTGCTAAAGGTTCAACTTCGTACCAAACTGGATATTGTGCAGCAATCCGCACCCACATTTCCCAATCTTCTGCCGAACAGGTGAAACGGCGATCAAAATTGCCTAATTTCTCATAAACTTCACGGCGGACAACCATCGCAGGAGTTTCAAGTCGTTGTCTGACGGCAATGCGTTCTAACCAATTGTTGAGAATGCCACTCTGAAGTTGTTCCAAATCAGTAAAATTGAGCCAGTGTCCCTGCTCATTCATTCTGATGATGCGACAGAAAGCAGCACCAATCTCTGGTTGTTCGTCAAATGCTTGCTGCAACTTGCGGTAAAAGCCATCGCGTACACAATCATCTCCATGTAGGAGATGAATGAGTTTACCACGCGATCGCTGTAGGCAGGTATTAAAGTTTTGGATATAGCCAACGTTTTGGGGATGGCGATAGAAGCTAACACGACCCTTTCCCAACTCTTCAACGACTGCTTTTGGATCGTCCTTAGTAGAACAATCATCAACTACTTCTATCTGCATGACCTCTGGTCCTGGTGCTTGTGCTAATACATTAGCTAGAGTCTCGCGTAGATAGCCAGCACAGTTATAAGTAGGGATCATCACTGACCATAAAGGACGGTTAACGCCTTCAGGCACTGCTGCAATTGTTGCTCGATGCTGACCGGTACTTTGGTAATCGATGATCATGCTGGCTCCTAGTAAGCTTTTGTTAACTTCTGAATATTGCCCTTAATCCACTGCTGTCCAAGCTCTACAGCAAGCCGAATAATTGATATAACGATCTTGAAGGAGCAATAAGAGCGGAGAACTTCTCGAATTTGAATTATCGCACCAGTCCACTGTTGTCTAGCAAGGAGCTTGCGAGCACAGTGCAGTCCCCACAATCCCCAAAGCTCTTTACTTCTGGAAAGTGCATTCATAGCTGTTTCAGGCAGATACGATTTAATAATTTCCCTTGCCATATACGTATCTCGAATATTGTGACCTGTGCGAATGAAACGCCCAGTTAGCGATGCTGAGTGTGAACGATAAATTGCAAGAGGTTCCACTTCATACCAAACTGGATAATGTGCGGCAATGCGTACCCACATCTCCCAGTCCTCAGCACAGCAGGTAAAACGCTTGTCAAAGCCGTCAAGGTGTTCATACACTGCACGTCGCACCACAATCGAAGGTGTTTCGATCGGATGACGAGAAACGATATGGTGCAACCCATCAACGTAGATACCGCTATCGGGTTGCTCTAGCGGGTAAATCATTTTCCAATGCCCGTGTTCATCCATTTTGATGATGCGACAGAAAGCAGCACCAATCTCTGGTTGTTCGTCAAATGCTTGCTGCAACTTGCGGTAAAAGCCATCGCGTACACAATCATCTCCATGTAGGAGATGAATGAGTTGACCTTGCGATCGCTGTAGGCAAGTATTAAAGTTTTGGATATAGCCAACGTTTTGGGGATGGCGATAGAAGCTAACACGACCTTTTCCCAATTCTTCAACAACTGCTTTTGGATCGTCCTTAGTAGAACAATCATCAACTACTTCTATCTGCATCAGATCCGGGCCTAGATCTTGAGCCAGCACACTCCCAAGGGTTTCGCGCAAATATTCAGCACAATTGTACGTGGGAATCATCACCGACCATAGAGGTTGCGGTAAACCCTCGGGAATCGGTGAAATATTACTTCGATAAAGATTGTGTTCATTCATAAATAGTTACCTTGTTGCGATTCAATATATAGCGGTTATCAATCTAGTAAGGTACACAGGAAAAGGCTGAAATGCTTGTTGAATAAAGGCTTTGGTGTTCCTCATTTCGTTAAGAAACGCTATATTACTCGCGAAATGCAAAAATATTCAGTAACATATCCATTCCTAAATTAATTTTACAGCCTAAGAAAGGTTGAGTATTACTGTTTGTTTCTTGAATATAGATTCTAAACCCGGATTCCCTTAAAAGCTTAAGCAAAGTGTCTAGATGTTGAGGGCAATCAACAAATGAGTGATATTCAACAAACAATTTTTTTACATTAAAAAACAGATCGTAGCAGTCTTTAATTACTTCAATTTCAGCCCCTTCAATATCTATTTTAAGCAAATCAATCGACTTATCTAAATAGTCACGCAGACGAACTGTTGAAACTTGATAGTTGTTTCTTTCAGACTCAGAATGAGCTACTCTTCCAGCATCAGCTCCCTCCGAGATAAACTCTAGAACTGTTTCTGAACTCCATACAGCTTTTTGGATAATCTCAATATTGTGAAATTCAAAATTATTCACATTTTTTTTAAGAATTTCAAATATTTTAGAATCAGGTTCAAAGGCAATAATATGACTATCAGGATAAAGTTGTTTAAAATATAGAACACTTAATCCGATATTTGCACCACAGTCTATAATTAAAGGACTCTGATTATCGCTTTTAAATTTATAAATTTGCTTCTCAAAAATATCTCTATAAGTCCATAAAAAAGAAATGCTATCTGCTACCTCGAAATCTTTTCTAAAGACATTAGTATGGACTAGAGTATAACGCTTGGTTTTAGTTAGTTTAAATAAAGCAAGATTCGTTTTAAATTTAGATAATTGTTCTTTCCATTGTTGTGGCTTAATTAAAATTTTTACAAGATTTGTAAACAAATAATTTATGTATATTTTTGAATATTTGTTTGAGTAGTTTAACGAAGTATCAACATCAATTTTCATTGAGATTCCCTTTTATGGGTTTTTTAGTAATTTTTTAGACTGGCTTTATACGCTTTTGGCTCTACTCAACTTTCCCCAGCTCATGTTGCATTTGATGATACTTCCAGAGATTGCCGCGCCGTTCTAGCAATTCTTGATATTTCCCCTGTTCCACAATGCGTCCCTGTTCAAGCACCACCACCTTATCTGCTTTGGCAATTGTCGATAAGCGGTGGGCGATCGCGATCACGGTGCGTCCGACAGAAAGTTTCTCCAACGAGTCCTGAATCAATCGCTCAGATACAGAGTCTAAAGCGCTGGTTGCCTCGTCTAAAATTAAAATGTCTGGATTACGTAACAAAGCACGAGCGATCGCAATTCGCTGACGTTGACCCCCAGACAGCCTTACTCCTCGATCTCCGAGTACAGTCTCAAAACCTTCAGGCATCTCTTGGATAAATTCCAGAGCATTTGCTTGTCGAGCGGCTTCTTCAATTGCTGCTTCAGTTGCCCTTTCTGTACCGTAGGCAATGTTGTTCCAGACAGAAGTATTAAAAATGAAGGTATCCTGGCTCACTACTGCTAGCTTTCGGCGCAGTGAGTTGATCTCAATCTCGCGCAGATCAAGTCCATCGATGAGAACCTGACCTTGTGTTGGGTCATAGAATCGTGGAATCAGATCAGCCAGTGTTGTTTTGCCAGCACCAGAAGCTCCAACTAGTGCTGTCATTTGTCCCCGCTTAATTGTTAACGTAATATTATTTAAAATTAAATTACTAGTATCGTAAGCAAAATCTACAGATACTAAGTCAATTGAGTGATTTAAGCCGAGAAACTCAGTCTTACCATTCTTGAAATACTTTTTGTTATCAGTTCTTAGAAGTTCTTTAATATTTTCTACTGCACCTTGCAAGCTGGCAAGATGCGCCCTTACTCCATTAATATCTTGGAGGATTGGCACAAGACGAAATAAGACAAAGAAAAAGGTTAACAATGACCCTACGGGTAAGGTTCCCTTAGCTACAAACAATGTGAAAGCTATAATAATCATGCCAACAAGTAGTGTGGTCGCCAAACCTTCTGCAAGAGGCTTAACCATTGCCGATAATTTGACAACTTTATCAGATGTACTGACGAGATTCCAAGTCGCTTGGTAGAAACGCTTACGCTCAAAATCTTGAGTAGCAAAGGCTTGAACTGTACGAATCCCGTTTATAAATTCCATAGCAGTGGAGGTAAAATAACCGCTAGCTTTTGAAATTTCAAAACTTGCCTCTCGCACTCTCTTATTCAAGGTTGATAAGCCTACTACCAGAAGGCTAAATAGCATCACCGATATTATTGAAAGCTGCCACGATATCCAAACTATTGAGAGTACGTATATTAAGACGGTTAGAGCCCTAGTGATCAAAAAAGCAGATCCATTAAATACGGACTTAATCCTTTCAGTCTCACTCGTGATAGTATTAACAATTTCACCTGACTTAGTCTTCGCAAAGTAACTTAGGCTCAAAGCCTGAAGTTGTTCAAAAATCTGTTGACGAAGATGAGCCAATAAATTGAGTTGAGAAACTTCAATATAAACGTTAGATAAGTAATTAAAGAGTGAACGAATCCAAACGCTCAAGAAGATCAACCCTGATATTCGATAAAGCCGACTCGTTGCAGATGTATTAACTCCCAAAATCCAGATATCAAACCAATTAATTCCTATTTGAATTGGCTTAGCATTCGGCTCAGTCAAATTTTGTAAAAAAGAGAGTAAAAGCCCAATGCTGACCCCTTCAAAACTTGCTGCTAAAAACGAGAAAATAAGGGCTAGAATGGCAATTTTACGAAAGTGCTTAAACTCTCGCAGTATTAAATAGTTGTCTTTCCAGAAATTTGTAGCCTTAAGCAAATTACGGGCTGGAGTGAAAAGTTTGAGAAGCATGAGTGTTTCAACAGAAAAAGGTGTAGCTTGTTAGCAATTTGCAAGCTGACATAAGCCAAAATCTTAGCTTAAGGCTAAATGAGATGATAAAGCGACTATAGCGATTTTCTTTTGGATAAGTTACAGAGCTTCGGCTTGAAAGGAAGACAAGAGTGTACATCAAAATATGAATCGCTATAATTAACAAAATTTAAGCCTTGCTTAAGTTTTTAAAAATTGCGCTCCTCAATAAACCAATTGCATCAATAGTTTCCTTTGGCAGCAACAAATCATTTCGGTCGCTCAGTATCATAAGAATTTGCTGTTTCAATTCTTACTCAAGGGCGCTCTGACTTTTCGTGAGTCTTCCAAGCTGAACTGCACTGCTTCAGACACAGTCAAAGGCTTTAATAAATCCATTAAACTAAACTCACCCCGTAGAACGTGAAACAATGTTGGTAGTTTATCAACGTTGTAATTACGCATCCAATGGATTAAAGATGTAGTACGAGAATCATCATTAACTACCGCCGTGCGAAACTTGAGAAGCCGAAAGAATTTGCCTCGTGGAGTAAGGTGCCACTGCCTAGAGAAAATCGGCTCTGGTGAATAGACATACATCAATATAGCTGTTGCCAGCATAATTGGACCCAGTGCTAGCAACAAAACGAAGGCAGCAATCCAGTCAATCCATTGCTTTCGCTGCCGGCTAAACTGGCTTTGCCTTTTAGGGCGTTTTTGAATAGCCCCTGGTAGAAACACGGGTTTATTTGCTTGTTCACAGGCATCTGCCCAGCGCTTCACTACTGCCTCACCTAAAGTTGGATCGAGCCGAACCAGGCGTACTGGAGATTGTTTCAAGCACTGTACTAGCTGTTGCTTACTCTCAAACGCATAGATATAGGGCTGTTTGCTCTGTTGTCCCCGATTCACGAACAACTGCCCCTGTCGCCACTTAAGAGTACAGTGAGGTAAGTAATTCTCTAAGTGCTGCTCCACAGAAAAATCATTTTTTAACTTTGACAGAGTTGAATTCCCCATATTGAAATACGTAATTTTACTTAATCATACTCTATCCATCGAAGGATATTTGTTCTAAAATGCGTTAGCTACAGCCAAATGGCTTAATTTATTTGAGCCATTTGGCTTAGTGGCGACTTAGAAGATAACGCTGCAAAGTTCGCCTTGTAAAAAAAACCTCTCTCTAAAAAGGTAGGTACTGCTGAGAGCTTAACAGGCAACTTGTGTAAGCCCCTATTTATGTAGATGCCTCTCGTCTCTTGCAAAAGAATAGACCTCTTGCAAAAAAGCTTTATGGTATTGTGAGGGGTTAACTAAGCAAACAGAGAAATTTACGCTTTCTGAAGTTCGTAGTTATAAATCCCAGCAATTAAGTGGCAACGCCAGCCAAATCGTTTTCTCCGATTGCGGTAGCGCTGACTCAAAATGCGAAACACTTTTAAACGGCGGTTGATATGTTCAATCACTACTCAACGACAAGCCAGAGCACGGTTGGACTGCTTTTGCGGTTTGGTTAATTTACCACCTCTGGGTTTTTTGTGAGGCAAGCAACAGTTGGCATGTAACTTAGAAATTCCTTGATAACCGCTATCTTCCAAGCTTTCTGTATCGGGGTGAAAACGTACCTTGCTGTCTACAAATAGTCTGTAGTCGTGTTGACGACCTGAACCATTGACAACACAACGAATTTCCAGCGTTGTCAGGTCAATTACCAATTGATATTTAAGAGTATGTCGTTTTTGTTTACCACTGTAAAAGCGTTTTTGTCCGTGCTTAGGGCGCTCAATTTGACTCTCCGTCACATCCATCACAACCGTTTTCGGTTTCTGTGATGAAGTCAACAAGGACTTTTTTCCTCCTAGACGAAACTTGCCCGAACTAACCTTTCGTAGTTTCAACCCGATGTACTATAGAACCCATTTGACATCTTACGGAGCCTAAATTAAGGTACTCAAAGCCGTCTCACCCTGCTCCGATGCCGTATTCCAGTGACCTCACCGATGAAGAATGGGAAATCCTTG
>NZ_JACJOY010000068.1:0-14897 GCF_014695815.1 Trichocoleus sp. FACHB-6 | reverse complement strand
CGATGAGTTCCCACTCTTTATCGGTTAAGCTGCTGGTGTACGGCATTGACTCGAAGACGGCATTTCTGTTTAATCTTAGCTTGTCATCCGAGATCCCAAATGGATTCTATAGAACAAACAGCAACCTCTGTTTTAACGGTTGTCCCTCCTGTCGGATTTTGGTTGGCGCTATTGAGTGCAATCTTATTTGCAATAGTGGGATACCTGCTTAAGAAATTCAGTCGGCTCTTCTATGTTTATGAGTTTGAACACGCTCACAATCACTGATATACCAACAAGAGTGAGTGCGATCGCCCTATAACACCCTTATTAGGGGACATAGACAACTGCGATCGCTGCTAGCTGTCTAATTATTAGCTTATTCCAATCGCCCTTAGGATCTCGATATTAAGCTCTAGCTTCTCTCCCAACCACAGAGCACGATCGGTGTGGTCTCCCACATCATCGCCTGTTGAGGGGTGGACGAGAATATCCAATCCCTCACGATTGAGCATCAACCAGGGGACAACCTTGCCAAATTGTTCTGGTAAGAACGCAACTTGATACATCGCCTTTGGATGTGGACCAATGGGCTTGTCATGCCAACGTCCGAGTTGCACTTCAAAAGACGCGCCCAATCCTTCACGTACACGCGCCGCCGCATCACGACTGGAGGTATCGAAGTAGATATGAGCATGAAAACCCGTAATCTGGGCAGTATCTTTCATAGCGCTTAGCTCCACTTTATCTGGGCGTCAACTAATCGTAACGGTTGATATTCCTCTGCGGCAGGCAATACTTGCATCATAACTGACACTCTTGTCCGTCTAGTGCGATCGCCCCTTGCCGTAGGTTGGGTTGATAGAGGGAAACTCAACATCCCCATTCGGCAAAGTTTGATCCAATTAGATAATGAACAATCAGTGCGATCGCAATGAGTACACCGTGGTAGTAACTTAACAAACCTAATAGAGTTGCGATCTGCGCTAGCCTTCGGTAACGCCTGCCGTAGGATGCAAGGGAGGGTTGTAGGGCGAATGCAGCAGCGCTGGACTACGTCCCGCTTCGGTAACGCGATCGCACTCTAGGTTTATTGGTAACTAACCAATTGTTGCAAATCACAAATTCATTGTTTCAAATCATAACGTTGATTATATTTCTCTTCGATTATTTGCTCATTGATTATTCCAGTAATTACTATGTGCTATTTGTTGGCAATACCCGCAATACATCAAAAAATCGACCCACACATTTCGATAGGAAAATAGTATGAGCAGCGGAAGTGGATGCCCATTTACGGGCGGCGGTCAGAAATCTCAGCCTCGTCATAGGCCGTCGAACCGAGACTGGTGGCCAAATTATTTGAATCTGAGCATCCTCCACCAGCACACCCCCCAGGCCAATCCCTTGGGTGAGGCGTTCAACTACGCTGAGGAGTTCAAAAGTCTTGACTTAGCTGCCTTGAGGGCAGATATCTTCGAGCTGATGACCACCTCCCAGGACTGGTGGCCAGCCGACTACGGTCATTATGGGCCGCTCTTCATCCGGATGGCTTGGCACAGCGCAGGCACCTATCGGATTGGCGATGGTCGCGGCGGCGCGGGTTCGGGTAGCCAGCGGTTTGAGCCGCTCAACAGTTGGCCAGACAATGCCAACCTCGATAAGGCACGCATGTTACTTTGGCCAATCAAGCAGAAATACGGCAAGAAAATCTCGTGGGCTGACCTGATGGTCTTCGCTGGCAACTGCGCGCTGGAATCGATGGGCTTCAAGACGTTAGGCTTTGCTGGTGGGCGCGTGGACGTTTGGCAGCCCGAGGAAGACATCTACTGGGGTTCTGAGAAAGCTTGGCTCGGCAATGAGCGTCATGAAGGCGATCGCGTCCTGTTGAATCCTCTCGCTGCTGTGCAGATGGGTCTGATCTACGTGAACCCGGAAGGGCCAGACGGGGAGCCTGATCCGATTGGTTCAGGGCGCGATATTCGCGAAACCTTTGGTCGGATGGCGATGAACGATGAGGAGACCGTCGCGCTCACCGCCGGTGGACACACGTTCGGCAAATGTCACGGTGCGGGCGAGGCGACGCACGTAGGTGCCGATCCTGGGGGTGCCACCATCATCGATCAGGGCCTCGGCTGGAAGAACGCCTTCAACACGGGTGTCGGCGTCGATGCGATCACCAGCGGTATCGAAGGCGCATGGACTCCCACTCCGACGCAGTGGGACAACACCTATCTCGAAACTCTGTTCAAATATGACTGGGAGCTGACGAAGAGTCCCGCTGGCGCGTGGCAATGGAAGCCCAAGGGCGACGCTGGTGCGGGTACGGTGCCCGACGCGCACGATCCGTCGAAACGGCACGCCCCCATGATGACTACGGCGGACATGGCGATGAAGATGGACCCCATCTACAACCAGATTGCGCGACGTTACCACGACAACCCGGATGAGTTTGCCGAGGCGTTCGCCAAGGCGTGGTTCAAGCTGACGCATCGCGACATGGGACCGCGATCGCGCTATCTTGGTCCAGAGGTTCCTCAGGAAGAGTTCTTGTGGCAAGATCCCATCCCGGCAGTCGATCATGAATTGATTGATGAGCAGGACATTGCCACTCTCAAAGCCAAGATTCTTGCTTCAGGACTGACTGTTTCTCAACTGGTTTCGACCGCTTGGGCATCAGCATCAACGTTCCGTTGCTCCGATATGCGCGGTGGAGCGAACGGGGCGCGTATTCGTCTTGCACCGCAGAAGGATTGGGAAGTTAACCAGCCAGAGCAGTTGGCAACAGTGCTGCAAACCCTGGAGGGAATCCAACAGGAGTTTAACAGTTCGCAGTCCGGCGGGAAGAAGGTTTCGATTGCTGACTTGATCGTTCTGGGCGGATGTGCGGGCATTGAGCAAGCGGCGAAAAATGCCGGTCACGACGTGACGGTTCCTTTTAAGCCGGGACGCACGGATGCGTTGCAAGAGAAAACCGATGTCGAGTCCTTCGCTCCACTTGAGCCAACCGCAGACGGGTTCCGCAACTACACTAGCGGCAAACACAGCGAATCGCTTGAGGAGTTGCTGGTTGATCGGGCGCAGTTGCTGTCCCTGTCAGCCCCTCAGATGACGGCTCTCGTGGGCGGCTTGCGCGTCCTGGGTGCAAACTTTGGAGGCTCTAAACACGGCGTCTTCACCGATCGGCCAGAGACGTTGACCAATGACTTCTTTGTGAACCTGCTCGACCTGGGCACGACGTGGAAGGCGACTTCTGAAGATGAGTATGAGTTTGAGGGGAGCGATCGCAAAACGGGTGAACTTAAGTGGAGTGCTACCCGTGTTGACCTCATCTTCGGCTCAAACTCTCAACTCCGCGCCCTTGCAGAAGTCTACGGATGTGTGGACTCACAGCAGAAGTTTGTCAATGACTTTGTGGCGGCGTGGGACAAGGTGATGAACTGCGATCGCTATGACCTTCGCACAGTCTTAGCGAAAACCTCTGCGAGGAGTTTTTAAGCCTAGTATCAGCTACGCTAACTTGCAGTAATTTTGAACGCGAGTAGAAGCCAGAGACAAAAATGAGAGCGGCGTTTCAACTTTTCTTGAAACGCCGCTCTCGGCTTTATACCTTGATGCAAAGCTGCTTAAAAACTGCAATTAGGTTCTTGTTGGTGCCTAATTGTGCGATCGTTAACATGACCCAAAGCACACAGAAAATCCAATATATAAAATAGCTGTCCACAACGTTATGTGCAGCTGCATGCAGAGTAAATCTAACCTCTTGATGTACATCGCTACTTGTTCCGAAGCATAACGGCAAAACGCAGCGGCGGTAGATGAACTTGAATTCAGCACCAGTAGCTTTCGTCCGTCCGCTGCCGTGACGTGTTAGGTTGCCTCGCGTGTTAACTATGTGATTAAAACCTTAACTTCTTCAATACTAAGTGGTGGGGAACGTCGATGAATCATGGCATGGCAATTAGGACATACGGGACGTAAATCTTCCACAGGATTAACTTCGTATTCTTCACGAATCTCAGAAAGGGGTCTGAGATGGTGAACGTGAATGAAACCTTCTCCTAATTTTCCAAATATTTTCCCAAAGTTAAAGCCGCAAATATAACAACTTGTGCCGTAGTGTTTAATGCATTGCTGTCTAACAACTGGGTTACGTTCATAAGCGTTGACTGATACTTTACACACTGCCCCCTCTCGTAGTATTGCAGATGCAGGAATCTCATCAGGGAATATTGCTGTCGCAAATGCCCAAATGATTTTGACAGGTGTTATATCTTCAACTTCTTCTGCATTCCCAATTCCAGCAAAGATAAAAGGTTGTTGGTTGTTTTCACGCCAGAAAATATAGGTATCACTATCTAAGCTCAACATGGACTGAATAGATGGATGGTGTAATTGTGAATTAGTTTTTCCATACCACTCCAGTCGATCCCCTACCCATTTATTGGCATAGTCATGTCCTGTTCGTCCAGAGGTTCCAACATTGCAGAAGATAAACCAATCATTACCATGACGCGCATATCCTGTATCCCAATTTCCTCCACGAGTATCTTCAGGGATTCCAATTGCTCGGTAAACATCACGCCTTGTGTAGCTATGCCCAATTTGAAACGAATATGGCATAAATGAGTAACCTTAAACACCTAACAGATGCGCTCGAAATACCAGCCTTACAGACAATCTATGCAGCCTAACTATTTATTATACGGAAACTTTCCGTATAATCTTTTTCTCAATCCTAATACATCAAGCATTATAATGAATTCTTGCCTGAATCTACGGAAAACTTCTTTTTTATCCGCTTATTTAGGTATTAAAGAGGTATTAAAACAAGATTTAGATTTGAAAGTCGATGCAGTTCGTGCAAAGAAATCTAACTATTTACCAACCGTTTTGACAAAAGATGAAGTTTTAGCAATTATTCAAAAGTTATCCGGCGTATATCAACTTTTAATTAAGTTGCTTTATGGCACTGGTTTACGCTTAAGTGAAGGTTTAAACTTGCGCCTTAAAGATGTTGATTTTGCTCAACAACAAATTATTGTGCGCGATACAAAGGAAATGAAAGTCGAGTAACGATGCTACCTGAAAGTATCACTGAAGAATTAAAACTTCATTTACAAAGCATCAAAATTTGTCATTAATGGGCAATCTTTAAAGACTAATCACGACTTATTTAAATGCGTTATTGCACGCAAAAATATCCGGTCTTTAGCTTGGCAATTCACTCTAGTCGGAAACTTAGAATGACTTTGTGGCAGCCTGGGACAAGGTGATGAACTGCGATCGCTATGACCTCAAAGCAGTTCAAGCGACAAGCTCTGCACGGGGTTTCTAAGCCTAGCGTCAGCTAAGCTAACCTGCGGCAATCTTAAACGTGGGTAGAAGCCAGAGACAAAAATGAGAGCCGCGTTTTAAGACAAGTTGAAACGCCGCTCTCAACTTTAGGCCCTGATGTCAAAGCTGCTTAAAAAGCTGTAATTGGGTTCTTGTTGGTGCCCAATTGTACGGGCATTATCACAACCTAGAGCACTGAGAAAACAAAATACACAACAGCTGTCCACAACATTGTGTGGAGTTGCATATAGAGTAGATTTAACCTCTTGATGTACGTCGCTGCTGGTTCCGAAGCATAACAGCTCAAATCAGCGGCGGCAATAATCCCGGATTTAGAGCGAGTGACTCTTGACCGTCCGCTGCATTTGAATAGTTAGGCTTCATTCTTTCTGATTAATGGCACCAAGTGCAGCATGTAATCTCGTTTTCCAATTGGTACACCAGCCATGCGAAGAATATCGTAAGCCGTGACCATATGAAAGTAAAAGTTTGGAATTAGGAATTCATTCACGTAGGCATTACCAGGCAACTCAACGTAGAGGCTCTGACCCAAGTCAATGCGCGTCACCTCAGCTAACTTTGAATCTTCAGCGTTAACACCCAAAAGAAGTTCCTTAGTGTTTGCTATGTGCTCGTATGCCTGTGCAAGAGATGTGACCTCTGGATCTAGATTATTCGCAGGTTTGCTATTACACCAGAGAGCAAAGTTGTGGGGTTGATTGCAGGTGAAAGCAATCTGTGTACCGAACGGAAGCATGTCAGCTGCAATGCGCTTTTGAAGGAACGACTCGTCATCATTAAAGTGAGTCTGAGCTGACTTCAAGAGATGCTCAAGAGTTGTTAAGCGGCTTTGAAAGAGGGTTCGGATTGAATCTATATTCTGGCTTTGCATTTTGCGATCCCTCAAGTCTTTTCTATGAACCCTAGCTGTACTTAGAACAAATTTCAGCCTAACGCTCTTGGTCCGCGGTTGCCAACACTTTATTTAGCTCCACAAGTGGCCGCTGCACCAGGGTTGTTATGCCGCGACCACTTCAGCAGATATCAATCCTCAGTTGATTGCTTGCTGCTCCAAAAAAGTTGAAGCGCTGATTCATCAAATATGTAGGCTGACTCACCCTCCCTAATCACTCGTTTACCAAGCCGAGGAAAAACGCCAACATCAAAGCGTCCTGCTTCTCCACCTATCAGGTATACAAGGTCTTCATCAAATGGATTACGAAGATGATGGGGTTGTTGAGGTAGCCCAAAGCCCATGAAGTCTCCCGGCTCGACCTCGTATTCCACATCTCCAATTTCCGCAATACCCCGACCCGACAAAATGTAAACCCATTCTTCTTCATTCTGGTGAGCGTGGAAGATGAAAGATTCTTTGCCTGATGGTACGCGAGCAATTGTTACACCAATGCGTTTAAGACCGACAGCACGCCCAAGGAAGCGTAAATAAATTTCTGAATTGGGGTTAAGCGGATGATGAAACTCAAACGCATCAATTGAATTGATATCTGATGCTTTCAGCAGAGAATGTTGTTCATCAGTCACGTTGATGTCCTCCTATCAAGTTGGCAAAGGGTCTGAGCACCACAATAAAGCCTAAACCGCTCCGCAGATACCGTTCACCTGCCACCCTATCGAAACCTCAAAATAATTCAATCCTGAACATCGACAGATAGCCCTTCGGTTGCCTCTTTACCGAAGACTCAGTAGCCTAACAAGCTTAAGATCAGCGACGCGGAGTGGCTGTCACACGCTGTGCTTAGGCACGTCATGCGCCATCCACGGAGCGTTCGCTGCATCGCATGGTTAGGCGTTTCCGGGTGTTGCATCAGAGCGTTCCTGCTTCGAGTTGTTCGAGGTAGATGAAGTCCGGGGACTTCACGCCTGCTTCTTTTCGGATTTGGACGAGTTCCGGGGATTCAAAAAAGCGCTTGGCGTCGTCGATGGAAGTCCACATTGAGAAGTGGACAATCCGGTTGGGGTCGTTCTGATACCTGAGGACTTGGAATGACCGCTCACCAGCGTCGCGTCGGATGGATGCGGCACTGTCGAACACCTTCTTCCAAGCTTTGTAGTCAGCGACTTCGTGGATGATTAAAACATATTGCATGAGGGCTTCTTTTTCAGGAGACGCGAGGAAACGCCTAACTATTAATAGACTGAAACTTTCCGCCTAAAATCCCAAATTTACTACTTATGCAGATTATTGCCGCATAATACGCTGCTCAAGCTGAATAGCCAGAATCTTTCGGCATATTTTCAGATTCCTTACAGAGGCGAGCAGATGGACTATTAGATAACAGGACATCTACTTATCTCTATGCAGCCACCTCCTAAGAAATTGCTGAATCAGGTGCGTGATGCCCTTCGTTTCAAGCACTACGCCTACCGTACTGAAGATATCTACGTGCAGTGGATTTGCCGCTACATCCTGTTTCACAATAAGTGCCAGTGCCATCCAAAGGAGATGGGTAAAGCTAAAAAAGCACTACCCAGCCGGGGCAACGACTAATTCGGACTTCGGTGTGACGAACATTCGCAAGTGCGATCGCGAAATTGACACAAATTCCTCCTAAGACTCAGTCACAACTTCTGACTTATTAAACACCTCACGCGATACACGATGTACAAGGCTTGAAGAAACATAGAATAACGTGAATCCAATCAGAGGATGAAGCACCTCTAAATGAAGAGGAGTCTTGAGATGAATGCTGCAAAACTGTAGTCCAAGTAACACGGGTAGACTAGCGGCAAGCGATCGGATTTTGTTCGAGAATGGAGCGAACCACGCCCCTGCCAGCAATATTAGCGACAGGCCGCCATACCCTCGCACGAGCCACACATGAATATTCCACCAGCCAGGATCGGTGAAGTAGGCAACCCCAACGGTTAACACCTGAGCAATTAAGCAGACGTTAAAGAGGATGGAAATCGCGTAAAAGCAGCGTTTTAACCAGCTTGTGGTAGCAATATCGCGATCGATTTCTAGATTTGCAATCATTTCAAGCTACCTGCGTGATTGGTAAATTGAATACTTCAGCCGCATATACCATTGCTTTATTCACCAGCTCTGCACCTGCTTTTTCGGGAGAACCCACATCAAATGGTGGAGCGGGGTCATACTCCATTAATAGCTGCACCAACTTGGCAGTTTCCTCACCATAAAGTACTTTGGCAATCTCCAGACCAAAATCAATTCCTGCGGTAACACCACCACCACTCATACGATTGCGATCGATGACCACGCGCTCAGTACCGACCTGAACGCCCGCTGCTGCCAGTTGTTCGCGAAACATCCAGTGAGTTGCAGAACGGTACCCTTGGAGCAATCCTGCTTTTGCAAGAAACTCAGATCCACCACAAACCGAAGTGATAAATTTTGTCATACTACCCTGTTGCCGCAGGAATGCCAGGATTTCCGGGTCGTCTACAACTGCACTTTGGCCTAAGCCACCCCCAATACAAATGATGTCTAGAGGCGGACAATTGCCAAACGTCGTATCTGGAATAATTTTCATCCCATCATCTGTTTGAATTGGATCTAGCGTTTTCCAGATGCGGTGGATTTGGATACCTGGCAGAGTAGCAAACACGGTTTGCGGTCCAATGATATCGAGTGCTGTCATACCGGGGTAAAACACCAACCCAATGACATATTGTTGCGAGTGAGTCATGAATTCAAATCTCCTAATGGGATTTATGACGAACTGATATTTATACTAGGAATGACAACCCGCTAGGCATAGTCCTCGATCGAGTACTCTTTTCCTCCATGTCAATTTCCTTGAAGCTTTTGTTTGAAGAAATTCATCAGGCAAAGGATGAAGAGGGCTTGCGATCGCACGTCGCACCCAAGATTGGTGAATATTTTGCAGCGAAACGCTCGGCAATTTTTTTCTTTGAACAGCATCTCTCAAGCGATCGCAATCTTCAAAACGTCCTGAGAATTGCCCTCTCAACTGAGCATAATCCTGTGGTGCGTTATCTAACAGAGCGACATGCTCCCGTTCATGAAGCATTAGTAACAACGCCCAAGACTTGGAGATTAATCTGTCCTCGTCCCGATCACTGGCATGTAATGGCGGGACCGATTATCAAGCACGGTCAAATTGTAGGCGTAGTTGGCTGTACTCGTGAACAGACAACGCCTGCTTTTGATAGCGAACACTTAGTCGATTTGAGTGCCATCTGTCTACATTTATCAGTCTGGCTGGCAACTGTGAAGCGACCTGGGACTGCAACAATGTACCCATCGTTCAGCAGGGATCGTTTAACACCTCGTGAGTTGCAGATTGCAGAATTGGTAGCATTGGGGCAAACCAACGCAGAAATTGGCAGTCAACTTTGGATTACTGAAAACTCTGTGAAGCAAGCTCTAAAGCGAATGTTTCGCAAGCTTGAGGTATCATCTCGTGCAGAGATGGTTGCAAAGCTTTCAGATACAAGGATTCATTCATCGTAGGTAAACCCAGGTTGATCGCCTGCCGCAAACAAGTTCTGCATCAAACCGATGATCTTTCGGCAGCCAGCGTGCATGGACGTTGTTAGCTTATGTCTTCCTCGCTAAAGCACCAGCAGTTTTATAATTGGGAGATGCAAAAGCTTACGATAACCCGGCCCGACGACTGGCACCTACACCTACGCGACGGTGCGGCGCTAAAAGCGGTTCTGCCCCATACGGTGCGGCAGTTTGCCCGCGCTATCATCATGCCGAATTTGAAGCCCCCAGTACGCACGGTAGCGGATGCTGCGGCCTATCGCGATCGCATCCTTGCAGCGATTCCGGCTGGCAAACAGTTTGAGCCACTGATGACGCTCTACCTCACCGACAACACCAGCCCCGAAGAAATTATCCGGGCTAAAGAATCCCAGTTTGTCAAAGCGGTCAAGTATTACCCAGCGGGTGCCACAACCAACTCAGACTTTGGGGTGACAGACATTCGTAAGTGCGATCGCGTCTTTGAAGCGATGCAGCAGGTAGACCTGCCTTTACTACTGCACGGGGAAGTGACCGATCAAAATGTTGATATGTTCGATCGCGAGAAAGTGTTTATCGAGCGACATTTGATCCCTCTCAAGCAGCAATTTCCCAACCTGCGCGTGGTGCTTGAACACGTTACAACCTCAGATGCTGTGCAGTATGTTCTGTCTGCCAACAATATCGCTGCAACGATTACGCCACAACATCTATTGTTTAACCGCAATATCCTATTTCAAGGTGGCATTCGCCCCCATTTCTATTGCCTGCCAATTTTGAAGCGCGAGGAGCATCGCTTGGCACTTTTGCAAGCGGCAACCTCTGGCAATCCTAAGTTTTTTCTTGGCACCGATAGCGCCCCCCATCCCCGCAATGGCAAAGAAAGTTCCTGTGGCTGTGCGGGTTGCTACTCGGCTCTGCACGCGATGGAGTTATACACAGAAGCTTTTGAGAGCGTTGATGCACTCGATAAACTTGAAGCTTTCGCCAGCTTCTATGGGTCAGATTTTTATCAACTCCCGCGCAATACTGAACAGATTACTTTGGGCAGAACGACCTGGCGCATTCCCGATGAAGTGCCATTTACTGAATTCGGACTTGTGCCCTTACGGGCAGGTCAGGAGATGACGTGGCAAATGCTTGACGCTAGCATGGCTGAAGCTAATTGATTTGGATGATCGTGTAATAGACATGCTATTCCTTAGTTATTGATGGTCGAAGAATCGGCAAGGACTCTTTACGGCGCAAAAAAGATCTGTTTTGGAGAGGCTAACAGCAAAGCTAACCGGACGGCAACAATCCTTGCAACTTAACAGATAGCTTATGCTCCGTTCCGGTTCAGCGTAGTGTTAGCTGGCGGTTTCTAGTATTGATTTTAAAGTAATTGCGCTGTGCAAGGAAGGTGAAACCCTGCCCGCATGAAAAACTGCCAGACTTAGAATAGGATGAATTTCCTCTGTTCCCTGTGAAGCTAGAAAACTTACTGTTACCCGTAGGACTCCTGGCAGTGGTAGCGATCGCATTTTTCGCCTACAGTGCTACTGCTGCTCCCTTACCAGAAGGATTTCCCTCTCCAACACCAGAAGGGCAAATTGAAGTCAAACAATATCCAGCATACCGTTCTGCCACAGTTCGCTACTCAGGAGAACTCTCAATGGCAGCGAATCGTGCTTTTGACCCTCTCTATCGCCACATCAGCTCTAACAATATCTCCATGACGGCTCCGGTAGAAACCCGTTATCCAGTTAGCACCCTGCAAGCCAGTGAGATAGGCGCACCCAACGAACGGGGTGAAGCGCTTGTTTCATTCCTCTACCGCAGCACTGACATCTACCCTACTGAGATTGCACAAAACATTCAGGTAGAAGACATTGCACCCATGACAGTCATCAGCCTTGGGCTAAAAGGCAGTTACGATTACTCCAGCTACCAAAAGAACATAGAACGGTTACGAGAGTGGTTAGCGCAGCACCCAGAGTGGACTGTCGTCGGCGCACCTCGCCGCTTCTTCTACGATGCTCCCTATGTCCCCGAACCTGTTAAGCGCAGTGAAATCCAAATTCCGATTCGTCGGGTAGATGGCTAGCGAAAAGCAACGACCTCATAGTGTTCCACTGTTGGGAACGGGTCATAGAAGTGATGCAACAAGGAACGCCACTCTTGGTACTCTGGCGATCGCTCTTGGTTTGGCTTCTGGCATGGGGTGAACTCATCCCTACATGCACCCTGGCTCGGATTGTCAATACGTTGAAGTCTTTGTTTCGCTTTGCCCACGAAGCGGGTTATTGCCCCGTTAACGTGGCTTTGAAACTGAAGCCTCCTAAAGTTCGCAATCGCTTAGCCGAACGGTTGCTCACGCAGCAGGACGTTGTGCGATTAATCGAGAATGCTACGAGCGATCGCAATAAAGTTTTGCTGCTGTTAGCCTATACAACGGGGTTGAGAGTTTCCGAGATTTGCGGCTTGAAATGGCGCGATCTGGTTGCCAAAGAGGGCGGGGGACAACTGGTGGTGCGGGGAAAAGGCGGAAAAACTCGCTACATTATGCTCCCGACTCCAGTATGGATGGCTGTAGAACGTTTAAGAGGAACGGCGAGTGCTAGTGACCCCGTGTTTGTCTCGCGCAAAAAAGGGGGACATTTAAGCCGCTCGATGGTGATGCGGATTGTCCGAGCGGCGGCTCTAAAAGCCGGGATTGACGCGCCAGTCAGTCCCCATTGGTTGAGACACGCCCACGCAAGTCATGCTTTGGAGCGAGGAGCGCCGCTACATCTAGTGCAGCATACTTTAGGACACTCGCAAATCCAATCCGTCGCTGTTTATCTCCACGTTCAGCCGATGGATAGTTCGGTGAGATTTTTGAGTTGGATTGTTTCTGAGGGACAAGTCAATCAGGTAGAGGGTAACGAGGTGACAGAAGCGATCGCTCCGATAACAGTGGAAGTTTTACCCGCAAGTCCGATTCCAAAGCTCCCCGAATCGAGGAGTGATCAGGACATAGAAATCAGTTCGGCTGTTGTCGAATAAGCTTAATTGCCAGGAAGCAGCAACCAGACTTTTTTATTATTGAGTTTAGGCGTATCAACCTCGTGCCAAAGGATTTTTGTTCTGCATGGCTGAACTTATAGTTTGTTTAATTCTCCTCAGCCTTGTCTCCGGACGTTTAGCACTTTCAATCCAAAAGAGGATATTCTTTTTGGATGAGTTACTAAATTCATGAAAATACCGATTGGCTATTTCGTTGGTGTCTAATGCTTGCTTTAGGTCTGCCGAAATTATTAACTCTTCTATCGCATCTAACGTGTTCCATGAGCCATCTTGTTTTGCCGCTTCAATTTTTTCAAGACCCGATGGGGTCATCAACCCTTGTTCTATGAGTTCTTGAATATATTGCTTATTTAATTTTGACCAGACGCTTTTCGGTTTTCTGGGTGTAAATATTTGCATATAACGTTCTTTGTCTAAGGATTTGACTTTACTGTCAATCCAACCAAAGCATAGGGCTTCTTTTACCGCTTCGCTATATCGAATGCTGGGCTTACCACTTTTTACTTTGTAGTAGATGAGCCATACACCCAGAGAAGTGTGATGGTTCTTATCCAACCATTCCCGCCATTGTTTGCGATCTCTGGCATGAAAGGTTTCTAGTTTGTTATCAGGTTTTTCCATATGTTGAGCAGGGTTCAAAAACTTCCGCTCTTTCAATAACAAACCATTTGTGATATAAGATTGCTAGAAAGAAGTCTTCTCCCTTCAGGCGATCACAGACTGCCATAAAGCCAGAGAAAAAGGGGTCGTCATCATAGGTAGTATCTTTAAGAAACACTGTCAGCGAATTGCCATCTGCACTCCAAATCGAACGCAAAATCGTGATATTGAGATGATGTGCTCCCTCGACTGGTAGAAGCACCCAACGTCCCTCAATTTCTAAAAACTCTGGTTCGTAGTATCTCAGAACCGACTTCCAATCTTCTGGGCCTTCGTGCTTTTCAATAATCCTGTCCCACCGTACTAACTTAACTTTTTCAAGGACTTCTGGGGATAAATCGGATAATTTCATCCGTTTTTCACCCAAGAGTTAGTATTGACAGTAGAGAATTGCTCAACATTGATTTTATAAATAACGAGTTGAGCAGAGCATAAGAATCCCCATCTACGCCAGTCATATCAATCAATTCCAGCCATCTTTGTGGAGTCATAGTCGGGTCTTGAATGCAATCCCAAAGCGAACCCCTGCTCCAACTTGGTCGTTGCCAATCTCTGGGATAAGACCGCTCTAAAAACCACTGCCATTGGCTAGGATGGTTAAGCATATGCTGGGCTATTTCCAGTTCTGATTCCGCCTCGACAACGCGAAAACTCGATGGATACATCCCTTCGACGTAAAGACTGGTGATGAGATAGAGATTTCCCAGAAAGCTCATCCTTCAATTGTCTCGCTATGCAACTATGCAAGGCTGCTGCCACCTCACCTTTTCTCTTCCAGCAAGTCTAGCCAAATTTTCCTTTAGGGTCGCGCATTGAGACTCACCGGATAGGAACTACAAACATTCCCCTGTGATACCACGCTGTACCGGTTGTCAGCTCTATCGTTCTCCATCGCCGTACCAAGAGCTGACCGTCGGCGCGTCGGTCAGGCAAACTGCCTTTTTTCAAAAGTGCAGTTTTACAATTGGTCATTTTAAAAGTTTTGCATTTTTTCAATTTTGTATATTTGCAAAAAATCAACTTTTCAATATATAGTTAATGAATATCTGCCGACGCTCACCGCGTCACTTGTTCAACGATGCAGACAGTCAGCTCCATATCCTTGGCTGGAGGTCAGGGGAAGACGACAATGGTTTTGTTCGTGGCTCGTCTTTTAGCCGCGAAGGGACATACGGTTTTGGCGATCGATGCCGACCCTCAGAGCAGCCTGACGACTTTCCTGGGTTTCACTGTGGAACCCGACAGCCCCACTCTGCTCGAAGTTCTCAAAAAGCAAGTCGATACTAAGAGGATGTTTTAAAAGTCGGTTAGATAGCAAAAAAGCTCACTCAGTGTAAGCTGCGAATATGTAGTACACAGCACTGAGAGAGCGTTATGAGTAAAGCTTACCCCAGTAATT
>NZ_JACJOY010000067.1:0-71303 GCF_014695815.1 Trichocoleus sp. FACHB-6 | reverse complement strand
ACCACTGCTTGCATATCTACGGTGCGCGGACGACCTCCCGGTTTAGCTTTGGGAATCAAGCTGGATAACAGTTCCCATTGTTCTTGGGTCAAGTTACTCGGATACGATGATGTCATGGCTCTCAAAATGCTGTCTGATAATTTGCTATTGACAGGTTATCGTTTTGAGAGCTTTCCTGACTTCTCAGACATCCTCTCAAGTTTATCAGTCTAATTTTGTCTACAAAAGCTCTTAAATTAAACTTTTACAGTATTCGATTTTTTGACTTATTGCCATAAATTAAGATAAATTAGTGGATAAATCTGGTTGTCCAAATTGGGAATTTTACAATCAGTTATTTTGTATATTTGAATCCTAATTCCCTATACGAGTAACCATCTGCCCAGTAGAACCGAGTGAAACTAATTCTTCACTCCCACAACTAAATGCCTTTCACCTCTAGATATAATTGTTCACAATCTAAGGTTGTTAGCAGTCGCTTGTGGTAAAACATGATTTCGGTAGGGAAGTGGATTCACCTAGTCTGGTAAGCCTCGCTACACTTCACCGGGCGCACAGTCTCTCGCCTCCAAGGCACGTAAATCAGTAACAATACTGCCTAATCCACATTAATTCAGTATAAATCCGCAGAAAGTGTGATGCTTTTGATAAAATTTAAGTTGTAAGATTACTGGAAAAAGATGTCGCACAGTAAGATGAAAATTACGCAAAGCGAGAAGGTGTAAGTATACCAAAGCTTTAGAGGAGCTAATAAATTGATGATGCACAAAGCTGAATCTACCAAATAGTGCGGAATTATCCAGCTACCTAGAGTATCCCAGAGGACTCATAGCGATATCAATATTAAGTAGGTGTATCTGTTGCCAAGTGCAATCCGAGTAGCGCTTCTCAGCGAAAAGACAGCCTAGTAGCGCCTACAGCAAGCCTTTGGCATCGCAGCCCCCACAAACCGTCCGAGGAAGCTAGAAAATATTAATTATCAAAAGTTTCCCGACAATCCCTTACATTTAAAGAAATTGAAATCGATGGGTTCGCGTACCGCACAAAGTTAATAGTTCACTAATCGCGGCACTCTAGTTGGCAACGCGGCTAGTCAAAATGAGCAGATTTAAGCGCAAAAAGTTAGAATTACACGTTAATCGGCGCACTGTCCAGCTTCTCAAAGCTCGTAAGGCGTTGCCGACTGAAGCGACATTGCCAATGACTTATGAAGAATTAGAAAGACTGGTGAGGGAGCGGACAGCCGAACTAGCGCTAGCTAATGAAGAACTGAATCAAGAAATCAATAAGCGCCAGCAAGCAGAAGCAGCGCTGCGGGAAAGGGAACAGCTTTATCTTCGCCTACTAGACACTACCAGCGAAAGCATTTGGCTAGTCGATGCCGAAGGGCGGACGACTTACGTTAACCAGCAAACAGCCGATATACTTGGCTACACTACAGCCGAGATGATTGGTCGTTCTGCCTTTGATTTTCTCTTTGAAGAAGATTTGCCACAAGCTCAGTGGTATTACCCGCGGATGCTACAGGGAATCAAAGAGCAGTACGAATGGCGTTGGCGTTGCCGAAATGGTCAAGAAGCGTGGGTACTCGCTAGCACTAATCCAATTTTCGATGAGAACGGTCAATTTCAGGGCGTTCTCGGTATGTTTACAGATATTACTAGCCGCAAGCAGACACAAGAGGCTCTAAAAGAGAGCGACAGGCTATTCCAAGGGCTATTCCAAGCAACATTTGAGCAGGTGGCTGTTGGCATCGCGCACGTAGGAATAAACGGACAGTGGCTACTGGTTAACCAAAAACTCTGCGACATTGTGGGTTATACGCAAGAGGAATTGCTAACGCGAACTTTTCAGGATATTACCCACCCCGATGACCTAAATACAGATATTGAATATGTCCGCCGAGTGTTGGCATCAGAGCTTCAGACATATTCAATGGAGAAACGCTACATCCGCAAAGATGGTTCCCACATCTGGATTAATTTAACCGTTTCTTTGGTACGAGAACCTGACGGTAAGCCTAAATATTTCTTTTCTGTTGTTGAAGACATTAATGAACGCAAGCAAGCTGAGAGTGCATTACAAAAATCCCTTAAGGAATTGTCAGACATCAAGCTGGCGATAGATCGAGCTGCGATTGTCGTCGTGACAGACGAGAAAGGAGTTATTAACTATGTAAACGATAAGTTTTGTCAAATCTCTCAATATTCCAGAGAAGAACTGATAGGACAAAACCATCGCCTGATTAATTCCGGTTTTCATCCAAAAGAATTCTTTCAAAACCTGTGGCAGACAATTTCTAACGGAAGAGTTTGGCAAGGAGAAATTAAAAACCAAGCCAAAGATGGCACTTATTACTGGGTAAATACCACGATTGTTCCTTTTCTAAATAGACAAGGAAGACCGTTTCAATATTTAGCAATTCGATTCGACATCACTGAACGCAAGCAGACAGAACAAGCATTGCAGCAGAGTGAACAAAAGCTGAGAATAGCTCTAAAAGCTGCCGAAATGGGTACTTGGGACTGGAATATCCTAACTAATGAAGTTACCTGGTCGGATAAGAACGAACAGCTATTTGGTCTGGCTCCGGGTACTTTCCGGGGAACCTATGAAGCCTTCCAAGAATGCGTTCATCCTGAAGACCGCGAAGCTACACATCAAGCTATAAGTCGTGCCGTTGAGGAAAAGAAGGACTACGAGCAGGAATATCGTATTATCAGACCGGATGGCAGTATCCGCTGGATGATCGGAAAAAGCCAGTTGTTTTGTGATGAAACTGGTTTGGTGGCAGTGCGGATGATTGGCACAACCAGGGATATCACCGAACAGAAGCTCTCTGAAGCAGCGCTAAGGCAACAAACTGAGCGGGAGCGGTTGATAGGAGCGATCGCGCAACGCATCCGCCAATCTTTAAATCTGGACGAAATTCTGAATATTACAGTTACTGAAGTACGGAATTTTCTCGCCTGTGACCGAGTGGTAATTTACCGATTTTCCCCAGATGGAAATGCTCTGGTAGTTGTAGAATCAGTCTCTGCTGGTTGGATATCTATGCAGGGATTAGTAATCCAAAGTACCCTGGTAGACACCTATTTTAAACGCTATAAACAAGGAAACATTATCGCAATAGAAGATATTTATACAGCAGGTTTAGATCAAGATTACATCGATATAATGGCTCAGTTTCAAATCAGGGCTGACTTAAAAGTACCAATTTTGCGAGGAGAGCAGACAAGCAGACAAGCAGACAAGCAGACAAGCAAAGGAACAGACTTGGGAGAAAAAGCTTTGTCCCCAATCCCCAATCCCCAATCCCCGATCCAAAATCGATTCTGGGGACTGTTGATTGCCCATAATTGTTCGGAACCCCGACAATGGCAGCAGTGGGAAATTGATTTGCTCTCTTCATTGGCAACACAGGTAGCGATCGCTATTGAACAATCTGCACTTTTCAAACAGGTGCAAGAACTTAACGCTAACCTGGAACGCCAAGTCCAAAAACGTACCACCCAACTACAACAATCTCTCGGCTTTGAAGCAGTGCTGAAACGCATCACTGACAAAGTTCGCGATAGTCTTGACGAAAGGCAGATTTGCCTTGCTGCTGTAAGAGAATTAGCTCTCTCATTCTACGTCGGCAGCTGCCATGCCTCTTTATACAACTTGGAGCAAGATACCGCTACTATCTGCTATGAATACACCATTTCAATGCCTTCCTCTAAAGGTCGCGTGTTGCAGATGGCTTCCTTCCCGGAAATTTACCAACCCCTCCGCCAAGGTAAGTGTTTCCAATTTTGTTCGCTCAATGCGAACTCTAATGATGGTCAAGCGGCTATGCTGGCGTGTCCGATTTTTGATAATCAAGGAGTGTTGGGGGATTTGTGGTTACTCCATCGCCCAGATTACACTTTCAACAATTTAGAGATTCGGCTGGTGCAGCAGGTGGCAAATCAATGCGCGATCGCTATTCGTCAAGCCCGACTTTATCAAACTTCACAAGCGCAAGTTCAGGAACTCGAAAAACTAAATCAACTCAAAGATGACTTTTTGAGTACAGTTTCTCACGAGTTGCGGACTCCGATTTCTAATATGAAAATGGCGATCCAAATGCTCAAAATTTCTCCTACCGCCGAACGAAGTCAGCGCTATTTGCAGATATTGCAAGCTGAGTGTAATCGAGAAACTGAGCTTATCAACGATCTCCTAGATTTGCAGCGCCTAGCCGCAGCGTCTTATCCCAGCTTTCTTGCCACCGCAATAAATATACCCGAATGGCTACCTAGCATCCTTGAACCATTTCGTTCGCGCATTCAGGAACGTCAGCAAATCTTACAACTTCACATCCCGCCAGAATTGCCTCCCCTCGTCTCCGATTTAACCAGTGTGGAGAGGATCGTGAGCGAGTTGGTTAATAATGCCTGCAAGTATACTCCACCGGAAGAACAAATTACCGTGACTGTGTATGCAAAGAAGAATATGCTGCAATTGAGCGTCAGCAATTCTGGTGTTGAGATTCCCCAGAAGGAGCTAAGCCGCATTTTTGAAAAGTTCTACCGTATTCCCAGTAGCGATCGCTGGAAGCAGGGCGGAACTGGTTTAGGATTGGCACTGGTGCAGAGACTCACAGAGCATTTGGGAGGTACTTTGCGAGTGGAAAGTGCTAATAATCAAACAACTTTTACCGTAGAGTTACCTTTAATATTTCGTGAACAGTAGGGATTGGGGATTGGGGAAGAGGAAAAAGTCTTACCTAGTCCCTAGTCCCTAGCCCCCAGCCCCCAGCCCCTAGCCCCCAGCCTCCCTATTCACAATCTGGCGGATTTGGGCTGTTTTTTCGGCATACTCTGCATCATCCAAGACTGGTTTTGCGCCTTCAATTGTTAGCGGTTGGGCAAGATCGATCCATGACTTGCAGCCGCCGTATTCCGGACTATAGGTGATTATCTCTGGTTGGGGAAGTTTGTAAGTGCGTAGCAGCAGCACATAAAGGGGAGTTCGCGGCTTCCATTTCAGGCGATCGCTTACAAATTGCTCGTTCCAGATATGGTAAGGTAGCAGCGCCTTAACAGCCGCTTCGTCACTTACCTGGAAAATATCGGTAATTTTAGCCCAAGCGCCAATTCTGATAGTCTCAGGATGCCAGCCTGACGGCACTGTTTTCACCAGGTGGGAATATTCAGCTTTTAGCAAATTCGGCTGTTGATGTTCAAATGTTGGGTAAAGCAAAACTTCTTTTTGGGCAACTTGAAAGCGGTTTCCCTCTTCGCGGATGCCGCCTTTGCGTAGCAGCATAATCGTTTTGCCTTGTTCTAAAGCATCAACAGCAGTTGCCCATTCTTTGAAGGCGTGAGTAGTATTTGTAGTGGTTGTAGTGGATTGCATAAGTTATCGGGTAGAGTCCTGATTCAAGACTAGCGCCAACATTTAGGATGAAGGCATAACCCTATTAGTCAGGACTAACAAATGCAAACGCGATTGCTTGGCACTTCCGAAATCCAAATCACGCCTATCATCATGGGTACATGGCAAGCTGGCAAAAAGATGTGGGTAGGAATTGAAGATGCCGACACTATAAAAGCAATACGGGCGGCGTTTGATGCTGGTATCACAACAGTTGATACCGCTGAAGTCTACGGAGAAGGACACTCTGAGCAGATTGTCGCCTCTGCCCTGTCAGATGTGCGCGACAAAGCAGTATATGCCACAAAGGTGTTTGCCAACCATCTCAAGTATGACCAAGTTATAGAGGCGTGCGATCGCTCTCTCAAAAACCTAAACACCGATTACATCGATTTATACCAAATTCACTGGCCTGCTGGCACATTTAAAAGTGAAATTGTCCCCATTGAGGAGACAATGAACGCTTTGAACCATCTCAAAGAACAAGGTAAAATTCGCGCAATCGGCGTTTCTAATTTCAACCGCGCTCAATTAGAAGAAGCCGCCCAATACGGACGCATTGATAGTTTGCAACCGCCTTATTCTCTATTTTGGCGTTGGATAGAAAAAGATTTAACTCCTTACTGCGTCGAAAACAATATTTCCATCGTTGCCTATTCTTCTCTTGCTCAAGGATTATTAACTGGGAAATTTGAACCAGGACATAAATTCGACCCCCAAGATAACCGCGCTAAAAATAAACTCTTTCAAGGAGAGAATTACGATCGCGCTCAGTCAGCTTTAGACAAACTGCGTCCGATTGCTGAACGCCATCAGTGTAGCCTAGCTCAGTTAGCTTTAGCTTGGTTAATTGCTCAACCACAGGCGAATGCGATCGCAGGTGCAAGAAACGAGCAACAAGCCGTAGACAATGCTAAAGCAGGTGATATTAATTTATCTGCTGATGACGTGCAAGAAATTGACGCAATTGGGCGAATTGTCACCGACCATTTAGATGATAATCCTATCATGTGGAATTGGTAATTAGGACACAACATAAACGTAAAATACTCTGTGTATATAGCGTTTCTCAGTTGGGTAGAATATATTGCGCTTCTAACGTTGGTAGGGACTTTTTGATTGCCATGCCCCTACAGAGGTATCGCACCCAACCCTTAAGTTGCTATAGAAACACGGTTTTTATATACAGAGTATTTTACGTCTACCTACTTAATTACATAGCAATCTATGGCAAAAGCCGCAGATATTGGCAGCAAACGTTTAATCAGTTTGGCGAAGACTGGCTGGGTGCAATGGGTGAAACAAAACCCCGACATCGTAGCTGGAGAATTTCTTGATTCACAATTCCAGTGGCTCAGCCGTGAAAGTGATGTTTTGGTAAAAGCCAATAGCCGGGAACACCGCGACTTTTTAGTGCTTAACGAGATACAATTAAACTATCAAGTTCGGATGCCCAAGCGGATGCGGGCTTATGCAGCACTAGCAGAAGAAAAGTACAACTTGCCAGTTTATCCGGTGCTGATTAATATTAGGCAACCCTCAGAAACAGTTGTAGTGGCACGCTACGACTCTGAATTTATGGGGTTGCGATCGCGTCAAGATTATCGAGTAATTAATCGCTGGGAAGTAGACGCTGAACTTGCTTTTCAACCATCGCTACGATCCTTACTACCTTTTGTGCCAATGTTAAGGGGTGGAAGTGAGGAGTCTGTAGTCAGACGAGCCGTACAGCGTCTAAGAGATGATGAGCAGTTAAAGGAGCTAGAACCTCTGTTAGCGTTCTTTGCTGGTTTCGTCTTAGAAACTCGTTTAGTACAACAGATTATGAGGTGGGATATAGCTGTGTTAAGAGAATCTCCTTGGTATCAAGAGATTATAAGAGAAGGGCAACAACTAGGAATGCAGCAAGGGATGCTGTCGGGTATTGAACTGGCTTTAGAGTTAAAATTTGGCAATGAGGGCTTACAGCTAATGCCGGAAATATCTAATATTCAGGATGTGGAACGATTGAAAGCGATCGCGCAAGCAATCAAAACGGTAAATTCTTTGGATGAATTGCGATCGCGCATAACAGCCAGCTAATTGTTAAATGTACATTGCTTCTTCAGGTACAAGTAAATGCGATGAATGAAACAATGTACATTAACCTTTTTTTCCTATTATCTATTGTCTAGTCGCTAAAAGCACCTTTGATGCTATCAATCGTGCGTTCCACAACATTCTTGGCGTCGTCTACTGCTTCCTTAGTCCGAGCCGCATCTTCATCTGCTCTTTTCTCAATGCGATCCCTATCTCTCTTTGCTTTGCCTGCAACGTCACTATCATCCGTTGATTGGTCAACTCGGCTGGCATTTTTATTTGCAGCTTCCTTAACCTTATTTTTCGTATCTTCGATGAAATTCTTGGATGGTTCAGCTACGTCGTCACGGTATTTCTCTTTGACTTGGTCGCCTGCGTCTGCTGCGGCGATCAAGTTTGCAGCGGGAGAAGCCATTGCTGCGGTGTTCGAGAAAAACGCACCCTGCCAAACGAAGGCGATCGCTGACACGCAAAACAGAGTTGTAGCCAGCCAGCGTCCTACAGTCGAAAGCCGTTTTGTAAAATAATTCAGTTTCATACAATACCATGAGGTTTAGCATTCTATATTTACTTCATTTAGCGCATCAGCCAAACCGCTCTGTAGATAGATGTTGTCCCCTTAAAAGTTCTTAGACAAATTCACTCTTTCGATAGATTGAGTGAACGAACTTCATGTAATCTGCATTCACACTTTAAGTTTGATGTGGAAATATCTTATATCCACGATGTGGAGCAATTAAGAGCGATCGCGCAGATCAGCAAGCTAAGTGTTATGGCGATCGCACTACCAGCCTGCTTAAGAACGTGGATTAAATACAAAATTTGCGCTCTTTAGGGGCATCGCAATGCCATGCCCTAGAGCAGGAAATTTGGGGTTAATAAATCCATATTCCTGATTCATCTGGTAATAATTCGTAACTGCTAACTGGAATGGTGTATCCCTATTGAGGCGATGGCGTTTCTGGTTAGTTATGAAAAATTACCGCTCTGCTTTTTGGGTCAATAGTTTATCCCTACTGGTAGTTATTGCTTTAATTGTCTATACCAAAGTGTTTAGTGCCTCAGCAGGAATATTGTTTCAGCCGCCAGTGACCCCACAAGATCCAAGTGCGGGTTTGTTAACTCATACATTTCAATTATTATGCGCTGTACCGCCCATTATTTGTACTTTTACTTTTGCATTGCTCCGAGCCATTCAATCACCCAAAAAACTAAATTTATTTATTCTATATTCGGCGCTGATAACTGGAGGTTTTCTAATTAATGAAATTTTTCGGATTCACATTATTCTGTTAAGGGCGGGTATTCCTAAGCTGGTGACTATAGTGGTCTATGCCGCAGTTAGCTTAGGATACGGATTAGCCTTCCGGCGGAAACTAAAATCAACGCCCTACATTCTGCTACTCAGCGGCATCGGTCTATTATTCAGCGCGATCGCGGTGGACTCGCTGAGGCTGAGCGGTGATGGATTTCCCAGCTTGCTAGAGGGGGTTCCGAAGTTGTTCAGCGAAATCAATATTGCCCTTTATTTTTGGTATGTCTGCTACGGGGAGATATTGCGATCGCTCAATTCTTCCCCTGTTGAATGATTATGCGGTAATCGTTGGCAGCGATCGCGGTTATTTCTCTTCAACCCAGCCACGATCGCTTCGCTACTCTTCCCCTCCTCCCTATGCGTCTAGGCGGTTCGTCACCTCAACATAAATATGCTCTAACCGCACAGCTTGACGCGAAATTGAATCCAGAGGAATACCATCAAAACGCGCAATAATCTCCTTCAATTCTAAAGGCTCCGGCAACCAGAAAGCCAAATCATTACCATAACGCCGGACAGGGAAATTATATTCTTTAGCACGCGCGATCGCTCTCTCTTCCTCCGACGTTTGCACCACCACAACCTCCACCGCTGGAATTAATTGCCGAAGTTGCGATAAACTGCCCTCAGCCAAAATAGAACCATTTTTTAGAATACCAATTCTTTGACAAAGACGCTCAGCCTCATCTAATAAATGCGTCGTCAACAAAACCGTAATTCCCTTATCTTTGAGACTCCGAATTAACTCCCAAACTTCATAACGCGACTCAACATCTAAACCCGTCGTCGGTTCATCCAAAATTACCAACTTTGGCTGATGAACCAACGCCACGGCAATATTCAACCGCCGCTGCATCCCACCGCTAAGAGTTTCCACCGGACTTTTAGCACGACTTGCTAAATTGACAGCCTCCAAACAAGCTTTTACCTGTTGACGACGCTGCTCACTATTTAAACCGTAAATTCGCGCAAAGAAATTAAGATTTTCCTCACAGCTTAGAGTTTTATAAAGCAAATTTTCTTGCGGCGCTACACCAACTAATTTTTTCGTTGCTTCCGAGACAGCCTGGTTATTAATCCTAATCTCACCGCTATCAGCCTTACTCAAATTACAAAGTATATTAATAGTCGTCGTCTTACCCGCGCCATTTGGCCCCAGTAACCCGTAAATCTCGCCGGGTGAGATATGTAGCGATAAATCTTGTAAAACCGGGCGCTTTCCGTAAGACTTACTTAGCTTATTGATGTGGAGCATCGAGACAATGGCTAAGGGATTAAAAAAATTACAGGGTAGGCATCATGCCTACCCTGTCAATCCTCTTATATTAAACTATAATTTCCACAACTTGTCAAGTTTTTTTTTTAACGTAAACTAGCCCAAAAATAAGCGGATTAGGGATAATATTATCTTTTACTTTGCGTACCTTTGCGTAAACCTTTGCACCCTTTGCGTTGAAAATTCAAAGTCTTCTTTCAACGCTCAACATTCGACGATAAGACAGCCATCCACCTGCAACCATGAAAACAGCAAACACGCATAAAAACCAAAAATGCGGGGCAATTTCATCCAAGCTATAGCCGTTAGCAGATACACCGACTAACGCTACATTCATATGATAAATTGGGTTATATTTAGCTATGTCTAGAAGCGTTTGGGGAAATAGAGAAGTAGGCAAAAACGCACCTCCCAAAATTAATAAAGGCACTCCAAACGCAGCTACCAAAGCATTGACATCCTCAGTGCGACGGGCGAACTGCGTACCGAGAATAAATCCTACACCTACATAGGAAATAATACTTAGTAAGATAATCAGACTTCCCAACAGCAAAGAACCTTGAAACCTGGCATTCCAAAAGGCAGCAATAGTATAAACTAAAAGCGTTTGACCGATGCCGATGCAGCTATGGGCGAGAAAAATTCCTAAAAAATAGGACGTACCGCTCAAAGGTGAGATAAAAAGGCGTTTGAGGGTTTGCTGTTCTCTTTCTGACACCACGGTTGCCACACTACCACCTAAACAACTGAAAAACAGCGCTGCACCTACTAAAGTAGAAGGAGCGGCGAACTCAAAAGCCTGAGCTATTGACAGCTTGGCACGTTCTGCCAGAATAAAGCCACTGAGTATTAAGACCGAAAATGGGAAAATACACCAAAAAATCAGGCTGCGCCGCCGCCGCAACAGTTCAATCAAGATGCGTTGGCAAACTGCCAGCGTTTCGCGCCCGTATTTCATAGTGTGAGGATAAAAGCTGAGTAGCATAATGAGTCAATTATCCACTTCCCCACAATTGCCGTCCATCTCCCGCCGCACGCTGATCAAAATGTTTGGTGTCGGTGCTGCTGCTGGATTACTGGGATATTCTCGCTTCTCCAAACCCCAGCCAACTGTTTTTCGGCAAGATAACATTTTGTTGCCACCAATGCTAAACCAGCCAAAGAGCGTTGTGGTAGTGGGGGCTGGCTTGGCTGGGTTAGCCTGTGCGTATGAACTCAGCCAGCGTGGTTTTACTGTAACGCTTTTAGAGCGATCGCCTCAACTTGGAGGCAAAATCGCCAGCTGGCCAATCCAGGTGGGGGACGAAAGTTTTATGATGGAGCATGGCTTCCACGGGTTTTTTCCTCAGTATTACAACCTCAAGAGCATAGTAGAAGAACTCGACATCGCTGAGAATTTTATCGATTTAAAGTTCTACTCGGTTGTTTACCGAGATGGGAGTTACAAGCCAGAAGTGTTCCGCCCCAGCAATTCAGCTTTTCCCTGGAATATTGTAGATTTAGCTGTAGCATCCCCCAACCGACTACGCTGGGGGATTAATTTAACCAAAGTTGGACATTGGGAAGTTTTCCAGGCAATTACAGGATTTCAAACTCAAAAAAGTTTCCAACGTTTAGATCATTTATCGGTTGCCCAATGGGTGCAAAAAGATTTCCCACATGGGTTGTATGACTTATATTTTCTCCCCTTTGCGAAATCAAGCTTAAATGCGCCAGATGAAATGAGCGTGGGAGAATTAATGCAGTTTTTCCACTTCTACTTTTTTGGCAATCCAGAAGGTTTAGCTTTCAACGGCACCAAACAGGATATGGGAACCTCGCTGGTGCAACCAATTGCTAAGGCAATTGAACGTAACGGTGGCAAGATTATTAAAGGTGCAACAGTTAGCGAAATTCAGGCACAAGAAGGCAAAATAAATTTCCTCAGCTATCAACAGGGAGATGCTGGAAATGAGGTGCCATTTTGGGTAAAGCGAAATTCTACTATTGCCAACGAGCAACTAGAATACTTTGGTGCAGGGGATACTGTTTTTGCGGCGACACCACAGGGGAATGAAGCAATTTCCCTTAGTTGTACTCACCAAGGCTGTACAGTGGGACTGGCAGATGATGGTAAATTTCACTGTCCTTGCCACGGCGCAGTTTTTGACAGCGAAGGTAGAGTAATAAAAGGGCCTGCAACTAGAGATTTATCACGCTTTAAAGTAGTGCAACGTCAGGAAGATCAGCTGCAACTCGTAGGAGCAAATAATAACTTGCCTCTACAGGAATCGCTGGAGACAGTAAAGGCGGATTACTACGTATTTGCTACCGATGTACCGGGCGTGCAACAATTGTTTAATAGAATGAATGGGGATGTCGAGGAAAAAGTGCGATCGCAAGTTGAAAAATTAGCAGTAGCAGATCCCTTTGCCGTTTGCCGCTTCTGGTTTGACCGCGATTTTGAATGGGAACACAGCAACTTCGCTTCCCTCTCCGGCTATCAACTAACTGACAGCATTTGCCTTTACCACCGGATTCAGGATCAATTTATTGAGTGGACAAAAAAAACTGGCGGTAGTGTTGTTGAATTACACGCTTACGCCTACAAAGAAAAAGATTTTCCTACTCAGCAAGTGTTACTTACGACTTTTGAACAGGAACTCTATGAAATTGTCCCAGAACTCAAAGCGGCCAATATGTTACACCGAGAACTGGTGAACCAAAAGAACTTCTCAGGCTACCCACCCAATAGTTACGCAGATAGACCAGAAACTAGCACAGCTATTCCTAACTTATTATTTGCTGGTGACTGGGTGAAAATGCCGTTCCCGTCTGGCTTAATGGAACGGGCAATTAGTAGCGGTTTGTTGGCAGCAAATGAAATTTTACACCGCGAAGGATTGCAAAGGCGACCATTGCTGACGGTGAATCCAGAAGGCGTATTGCAGATATGAACCTTAGCCAGAACCGCACTGATAGAAAAATTGAAGTCGGCTCAAACCGACTTTAGCTATTAGCCTGCGAATTTAATTCGCAGGCTATATTTGTTGCTTTGTGAAACTATGCAATCTTCTTCTATAACTACCCAACATCAGAACATTCGCCAGATAGGAATCAACCTTAATTACTGGTATGTAGTTGCACGTAGCACTGAAGTAAAAACCCAGCCGCTAAGTGTCGTTCTCTGGAATCAACCAATCGTAATTTATAGAGATAGCACAGGAAAAATTCACGCCTTAGAAGACCGCTGCCCTCATCGTCAAGTTAAACTTAGTCATGGTAAAGTTACTGGCGATGAATTGGAATGTGCTTATCACGGCTGGCGTTTTAATGAGGCGGGTGAATGTGCAGCAGTTCCCTATTTAGCAGCTAATCAAAAATTACCAACTTGTCAAATTCGCCGCTATCCCGTGCAAGAATTGGACGGCTTTATCTGGCTTTTTCCTGGGGATAGCACCGATTTAGAGGCGCAAAATTTCTCGTTTCTAAAACCTCTTGGCGTTCCTGAATGGGATCATCTCAACTATATTGCTACTGTTTCAGTTATTCAGTGTAATGCCCATTACTCCTATTTAATTGAAAACTTGATGGATATGTACCACGGACATTTACATCAGGATTGGCAAGCTTGGACTGATGCAGTGCTTGAAGATATTCACGAAGAAGTTAATCGTGTAGATGCTCATTATCAAGCTCAGAGTTATTACAAAATAGACAAGATTTGGTCTATTTCTCAGCTGTTTTTTCCGGCATTGCGTCGCTTACACCCAGAACCGTTGGATGTTAGCTATATTTATCCGCACTGGGTTTCAACGTTAGGCAAGGATTTCAAAATTTACTGTCTACTTTGCCCGGTGAATGAAACGACAACTCGTGCTTATCTCATTCATTTTACATCATTAAATGCCTTTTGGCGGTTGCACAAATTGCCAGTAGCATTTCGCCGTTTTGTGAAAAATAGTTTATTTGGTTCTGCTCAAAAATTACTCGATGGATTAGTCGTTGAAGATGTACAAATGATTGAGGAAGAACAACAGGCATATTTGAATAATCCAGAACGACGGGGTTATGAATTAAATCGAGCATTGGTAAGCGTACAACGACTGATGAAAAATCAAGCAGAACAAGACTAAGCGATCGCTTAGTCTTGTTCTGTATCCCTACGTCGAATGAAGTTTTTCCAAAATGCCCGATCGTCCTGTTTCCCGGAAGTGGGAAAATGAAACAGAGCAATGCTTAGTGACACAGGGAAAGGAAGAGGGAAGATGCTGAAACGAATTGCCGCAATACTGCTTGTAGTATTAACTTTGAGTTTACAAAGTTGCACTGCTGTCAGCGCCACCAGTGGGCTAAGAAGCTATGTCGATAGCACCGACGGCTATCAGTTCCTATATCCTCATGGCTGGGTTGAAGTCAACGTCGGCAATGCAGCAGATATCGTCATGCACGATATCATTGAGCCAAGCGAAAATGTGTCAGTCGTAATTAGCCCAGTTCCTGAAGGTAAAACCCTGACTGACTTAGGGACACCTAGTGAAGTAGGTTACAAATTATCAAAAAGCGCGATCGCACCCCCCGGATCGGGACGCGAAGCCGAATTGGTGAACGCCGAAAAAGCCGATGGCACTAAAACTTATTACTTTTTAGAATACGCTGTCAAACTCCCAAATCAGGAACGCCATAATTTCGCCTCAGTCGCCATCAGTCGCGGCAAACTCTTCACCTTCAACGCCTCCACTACAGAAAAACGCTGGGCCAAAATGCAGCCGATGTTGAAACAAGTCGTCAGTTCATTCTCAGTTTATTAATAGCTAATGGCTAATGGCTTTTGAACAAGCGAGCAATTTGCCATCCTTCAACTGATAACTTGACTAATGACTATGAATATTCCTCCCTTTGTCTTAGCCTCCGCGTCCCCAGCCCGCCGCCGCTTGTTGCAAACTGCTGGAATCGATCCGGTAGTTGCACTCAGCGATTTTGATGAATCGCAAGTCCAGTTGAACGATCCAGCGGAACTGGTGCAAACCCTAGCACTGCGTAAAGCCGAAACAGTGGCTAGTCAATTTCCAGATGGTTTGGTGTTGGGGTGCGATTCCGTTTTAGCCGTCAACGGCGAAATTCATGGGAAACCAGCGGATGAGAAAGAAGCGATCGCACGTTGGCAAAAAATGCGCTCCTCTGTCGGCAACCTCTATACTGGTCATGCTTTAATTGACCAACGGCAGGGTAAAACTCTAGTAGAATGCGGCATCACGCGAGTCTACTTTGCCAATATAAGCGATCGCGAAATAAACGCCTACGTCGCCACTGGCGAACCTCTCAAATGCGCTGGCTGCTTTGCCCTCGAAGGCAGAGGCGGACTATTTGTAGAAAAACTGGAAGGCTGTCATACCAATGTCATCGGTCTTAGTTTGCCCCTGCTGCGCCAAATGCTCGGTGAACTAGGATACGATGTCACAGACTTCTGGCAACAATGAAAGTTATCCTTAGTCATTAGTCCTTTGTCTTCGGCGCTAATGACAAATGGCTTAATGACCAATGACCAATGACTAAGACATTAAGAGAGGGGATATTGTGGGAGTAAGTAAAGAGTTCAAAGAACAACTCAAAGCTGGCAAAGTTGTTGAAGCACTCACCTTGGCACTAAGCGAAGCCATAGAATTAGAAATCACTACCTGGGTTTCATCCGCTAATTCAGACACTCCGGCAGGAGGAGATCAACCCCTACCCGGCCATTCTATGCGAACCCGCATCAACATCGTAGATGGTGACATCGAAAATGAAGTAGGCAGCGAATTTCTTGGCAATGGTTCCTACACCGAACTGCGAGAATTTCACTTAGAGCAAGTTCAGGAAGGCCGTGAAATTATCCAGGAAAACCTGGCAAACTTACAACAGCTATTTACAGTCTTAAGTAACACATTGTCTCAAATGCAGACATCGCGGTTGTCTTCAAATAGCCAACCCCTTTTTCCGCCTTCCACGCCCAACAACCCATCTGAGTAAAAAGGCAATCATGCAAAGGTAAAAGGTAAAAAAAGTTATTTACTTTAATTTTACCTTTTACCAAATTGATTAATAACTAAAAACTTAGCTAAAAATATCTTTATGGCGGCAAGCGACGACTTCAAACAAAAACTCAAAGCTGGCAAAATTGTTGAGGCACTTTCAACGGCACTCAGCGAGGCAATTGAGTTAGAAATTACCACCTGGGTTGCCACCGACTCAGAGCGAGAGCAGCCGGAACCAGGCTCTCGGATGCAGACTCGGATTAATATTGTCGATGGTGACATCACCAACGAAATTGGCAACCAATTTCTCGATACTGGCCCCTATAGCGAACTGCGGCAATTTCATTTAGAACAGGTTCAGCAAAGCCGGGAAATTATCCAAGACAACCTCAAGAGTTTGCAAAAATTATTTGGAATTTGGGCGCAAATGCGGCCCTCAAATCCTCCAAAATTGTCTGGTGTAGAGAGTCCTAAACTACCTCCAGACGATGCTGCTCCTTTAGTTATGGAGCCTGAAGTTTCTGTGGTAGAGGTTGCGATCGCGTCTGACCCCTCCCCAACCCCTCCCGGAAGCGGGGAAGGGCTTCTAGATTCCCCTTCCCAGAACAAAAGTTCTTCTTTTCCTTCCCCCCTTGCAGCGGCTGAATCGTCAGGTTTTTCGACTTCCCCTTTAGCAGCATCCGTTCCCGCACAAACCCCACCAGTTGCGCCCACCCCGTCCCCACAGACATCGGAAACAATTGTAGAGCCTGTGTTGAGTGCCGAGGAATGGGAACAAGAGGAATGGGAGGAAGTTGCGCCCACCCCGTCCCCACAGACATCGGAAACAACTGTAGAGCCTGTGTTGAGTGCCGAGGAATGGGAACAAGCACTCTTAGAGGAACCGCCATCAGAGCCAGCGTGGACGGCTACTCAGCAGACTGTAGTGAACTGGGGAAGCGATGAAGAGTGGGAAGATGTAGAGATAGAGGAACCAGAACAACGCTTCGCCGGGTGGTCGCAGACTGGTTTACAGGATGACGACTGGGAAGGGTTCGACAACTGGGAACAAGAGGAACAAAGCCAACCGAATCAGCCACAAGGAAATTTTACTTCAAGCGATCGCCTTTCAAATCCGATGGCAGTTTTGTTCGGAGATATACCACCGGAAGAAAAGCCCCAATCTAACTCAGAAATGCTAGACGAGGAAACGCCCGTCACCTTTGAAGACCCTTTCTTTTCAGACACACCCGCCAATCCTGGTGATAACAATCCTACTGATGAGAAGAACAAAAAACCGAAGTAATAGCATGGGAGCCTAACAATTGTGACGAATAGATCTGACACAAATAGTAGAGATATTATCCCTAATTTGCGACCTAAGTTTCACAATTTTTTGCAGTCACTAAGTGATGTACTTATCGACATCACGGCTCTAGAAGTTAATACAATGGTCGTTGAGGAAATTACCGGAACAAAGTTCATTCCTTGGCAAGCTTATCGCGATATTTATCCCATTTGCAAGCCATATTTAGAAAGGATGGGAATTCATCCGTCTCTCCACGCGCGTTACCTCAGTCTTCGCAAACAAATCGAAATAGAGTATTGTTTATACCGCGTTGAAGATGTTGTAGGACAAGATGCTTCCCAGCTAAGGGAATTTGTCCGAGTTCTCAGCGATCCCACAGCCGAATTGGATTTGCAAAAGACGAAATTACCTAACCCACTCAACCCATCTGCTAATCCTGCTGTTGAAATTAAAAGGATTCAAACTCTGCTCAACGATGGCAGATTTTTACGCAGTTTACGGAAGGTAGATGAACTAAAGGCGGCGCTTGACAATCGTAACGAAGCGCTTAAGAATAGCGAAATTGCTGCATCAGAAAACCCGGAAGAGGAAGTGACAACCGACATTATTTATGCTCAGTCGGTTATTCAGTTGGATGGAGATATCATCAACCGCTACCATGAAAAACTTTTTCAACACGAGCATAAAGACATAATTTTAGATATTCATAGACAAGGAGTAACTGCTGGGGAAAAACAGTGGCACGGACTGTTAGACTTTATGGTAAACATGGTAGAATCTTTGGTGAATCAACGTTCGATAAAAAACATATTTAACCGGAATTGATATTGCGTAACAGCCTAGCAACTAAAGTTGCAATCGCTCAAAAATCCAGCGAAAGCAGGCTTAAAAGAAGTGAGTTTTCGTGATTCTGGTTCCCAGGTTGCTCTTGGGAATAAATGTGTAAATCTCAGTCTTTCAAACTGATGCCAATTAAACCGAATATTGCTAAAAATGAGTGGGAAATAATTTTGCAATATCATCCAGAAAATGCCTTGATTTAACTGCATACATTCAAGTCGAGGAAGTCAAAGACGAAAACGGACAAGTAGTGTTTCGCTTCGTGCGATTTAACTTAGATCAGAATGTCATAGACAGAATTCTGCAAGCTAGAACAAAGGGAAAAGATTTGTGTATTTCCCCAAAGAGACTTGGGGAATTGCGTTCTTATGCTTTATTAGATGCGGAAAATCGATTACAATCTGGCTTAACTTTCTGCACTTACTACTATCATGTAACTACAGAGAAAGTGGCTGATAACATTGTTATGAGGAGTGTAATTTCTCTGGATGGAGACATCATTCACCAAATTCGCCATGATTGTCTCGTTGACTCAACTTGGTGTTTAGCGATCGCAACTGCACACCACTGGCTCGTCGCTCAACTTTTAAACAATCTGCATCTCAAAACAGCTTTGTTGTTAAAGTGGATATCTTGGGGGCTATCTTTATTAGTTGTCCTTCCTACACTTATTGTTTATATACAGCAGCTTAATCCATTGAAACTGTTAGTATCGCTGCTAACATCGTGGCTATTGCAAATTGGATTTAAACGTCTATTATATTTATTTTTTCCACTGCTAAATCGCTGGCTTTTGCGTCAGTTATTATTGCGATTACTCTCTTCTAATCCGATGGAAAAGAAAATTGCCAAGGGCATTTTAGAGTGGTTTGGGGTATAAATGTAAATTCGGTAACGAAGCTACTAATATAGCAATCCTAAATGATTCGTGAACTTCTGTAGGGACACGGCACTGCCGTGTCCCTACACCAGGGCGAATACTCGTTCACAACTTAAATAGGATTGCTATAGAGGCAAAAAAAAGTATTTTACCTTTATTAGGATAATAAAAATAAACCGGGAAATCGAACGATAAAATTTTTGTCGTAACCGCCCAGAAAAAGAACTTGCTGGCGTTTGTGGCGGTATAGCCGAGTATTTCCGCAATCCAAGTCTGGTTCAGATTGCCTTTGCCATACTGACTATTGCCGGGGGTCAAGACATTCTGCTTTACTTGTTGATGTGGGCGATAGTACCTCAAAAAAATATCCAGAGATAGATCAAGTCAAAGACGCATCTTCTGTAGAAGAAGGGACGGGTGAGGTATAACTGGAAATCCCATCTAAGGGAGAGTCAGGAGAATAAAGTAGATGTCATTTATTAGAAAATACCCGCTTGCTACCTTCTTTATTTTGGTTTATGCGATCGCGTGGTTAGTTTGGGGTAGCAAAATCGCCGCAACCTTCGGCTGGATTTCCTTCCAACTCCCCGAAAACTTAGCCTTCTTTGGCATTAGCATATCAGCAGTGATGATTAGTGCGATCGCAGACGGAAAAGCTGGAATTAACAAATTCTTTAGCCGACTGATGAGGTGGCGTGTCAGAGGGAAATGGTACGCGATCGCTTTTTTCATACCAGCTGGCATCAGTCTAGCAGCAATTGGTCTTCACAGCCTGCTGGGCGGGAATCATCAAATCGCCACTATAATTCCATTGCAAGGAATATTACCCTTATTCATTGAACAAATCATCATCCATCTGTTAACTGAGGAACCTGGGTGGAGAGGATTTGCTTTATCAAGACTTCAGGAAAATTTTACCGCCTTATGGGCCAGTTTCATTCTGGGTTTAAGTTGGGGAATATGGCACTTTCCCTTATTTCTCATCCCAGGAACACCTCAAGCTAGTATCCCCTTTGTAGGTTTCCTTCTCTCCACGATAGCGATCGCGATTCTGATGACGTGGATCTACAACCACACAAAAGGCAGCGTATTACTTGCCGCATTCTTCCACGCTGCCTATAATACTACACTTGTCTTCTTTGGCACACTGTGGGGAGATTTGCGAGTCTTCTGGTTCTACGTCGCCGTCACCTGGATAGCAGCGATTTTCGTTGTGATCATAGAAGGCGCAGCACATCTCGATCGTAAAAAGACACTGACAGCCACCTGAAATTATCCCCTCTCTGCGCCCTCAGCGCCTCGGCGGTTCGTTTCCCACATCCCCTTCAGTAGCAACCGTGTCTCCCCTGCTACCTTTTTGTAACAATTTCTGTAACAGGACAACTACTAGCATCCTATCGCGTCTAAATTCAGACAAAGACATGGCTACTCCTGCCATCAACAGGCAATGCTACTAAAAGATATCCGAGACTACCAAATTCTCTTTCTAACCTCATTTCTTGTCTTAGGAATTTCGACAAGAGACTGGACGCTACGACCAGATTTAATTTTAGTTGTAATAGTGACTTGCCTAGTTACTCAGTGGCTAGCAACATCCATCAAACAAAACCTACTCAAAGAAACTGAATCAACAACCAATACTCCCATCAAACCTTCATTTCGCAGTGCTTTAATTACAGCTTTAGGTTTAAGTTTGCTGCTAAGAGCTGATAATTACACCACAATGATATTAGCAGGCTCATTAGCAATTTCAAGTAAATTTATTTTTCAAACTAATAACAAACATTTTTTCAATCCTGCCAATTTTGGTATTATTTCAGTTCTCATTTTAACACCCGATGCCTGGGTTTCTCCTGGACAGTGGGGGGATGATTGGTGGTATGCCTTGTTATTTGCAGGAACCGGAGGCATGATATTAAAACGAGTCGGACGATGGGACACAACCGCAGCTTTTTTATGTTCCTATGCCCTTTTAGAAGCGATTCGCAATATTTGGCTTGGCTGGACGTGGGACGTATTTTTCCATCGTTTAACCAGTGGTTCTTTACTGCTGTTTGCATTGTTTATGATTACAGATCCTCGGTCAATTCCCAACGCCAGAATCAGCCGCTTAATATGGGCTATTTCCATCGCTGTATTAACCTTTATCCTGCGGAATCAATTTTTTGTTTCTACCGCAGTTTTCTGGGCTTTATTTGCTCTGGCACCCTTAACTGTAATTTGGGATTTAGTTTGGAAAGCGCCCAGATTCTCGTGGTGGAATTCAGCCAATAAACCTGAAAATGCTGAAACTGAGCAGTATATACAAGTGTAAATTCTTACTAAAATAACAGAGGTGACAATGAAGTTATTTCGGATTTTCAAAACCTTACTTATAACTTGTCTAGCGGTTATTTGCTTTGCGCCTACAGCCTGGGCATTTTGTGGATTTTATGTCGCAAAAGCAGATACCAAATTATACAACAAAGCTTCTCAAGTAGTGATTGCGCGGAGTGGCGATCGCACTGTTCTAACTATGGCGAATGACTATCAAGGAGATGTCAAAGACTTCGCTTTAGTTGTCCCCGTTCCCACGGTGCTTAAAAAAGACCAAGTTCGCGTTGGCGAACCCAAAATTATCGAACGATTAGATGCTTTTAGCGCGCCGCGACTGGTAGAATATTTTGACGAAGATCCGTGTAATCCTGTCATGTATGCTCCAAGACCTGTATCAAGAGCAGCGATGGAACCTGGCGCAGCAAGAGGAAATAGAGACGAAAGCACTTTAGGTGTCACTGTAGAAGAACGTTTTACAGTCGGAGAATATGACATTGTAATCCTCAGCGCCAGAGAATCTAATGGTTTAGAAACTTGGCTAAATCGCAACGGTTATCGCATTCCCAAAGGTGCTAAACAACTGCTGCAACCATACATCCGACAAAACATGAAATTCTTCGTTGCTAAAGTCAACTTAGGAGAGTTTGAAAAGTCTGGAACTCAATTTCTGCGACCTTTGATGATGGCTTATGAATCTCCTAAATTCATGTTGCCGATTCGTCTAGGCATGATTAATTCTACTAGCGAACAAGACTTAATTGTTTATGTCTTATCGCCAAAAGGTCAGGCAGAAGTTACCAACTACCGGACAGTCAAAGTTCCCTCGGATGCTGAAATACCAGTATACGTTAAAAATGACTTTGCTAATTTCTACAAATCTATGTTCAAAAACGCATACAATCGGGAAAATCAAAAAGTCGCTTTTCTCGAATATGCGTGGGATATGGGTAGCTGCGATCCGTGTTCTGCGGAACCATTAAATCCAGAAGAACTGAAGAAAGCTGGTGTATTTTGGCTAGATAACTACCCTTCGGGTATCCAGCAGTCAGCGCCTTTCCGGAGAGGCATTGTTCCCTCCAGTAATGTTTTTATTACTCGTCTCCACGTCCGCTATACCCGCGATAAGTTTCCGGAAGATTTGATGTTCCAAGAAACATCAAATCGCCAAAATTTCCAGGGTCGCTATATCCTCCGCCATGCTTTTACAGGGGAAGTTAAATGTCAAGCAGGACAACAATATAAAAAGTCTTTGGCTGGACGATTTGAACAAGAAGCGCAAACTTTAGCGAAGCTTACAGGGTGGAATATTCAGGATATTCGGAAGAAAATGCCTGTGGCACAAAGCAATTCTAGACCTTGGTGGCAAAATATTTTCCCTTGATACTTAAAGCGTCATAACTTTACATTTCTGTTAAATAAGCAGGTTTTTTATGAAGCTTCCGTGAAGATGAGGCGTCTTAAAACCTGCTTATTACCTTCATAGGGTTGTCTTAACGTGCGATCGCTACTGTGTGAGGAATAACGAAAGCTAAGTACAAACACGGTTGCTATGAAGATCCAGAAAGCTCTAATTTCCCGGTTCGATCGCCTTTTATCCGGAGGATTGCTGACAGCAGGGATAATAGGAGCGATCGCGATCGCGTCTGGGTCAGCCCAAGCCACCACCCTCCGCTTTGCCACATTCAACGCCTCACTAAATCGCAACGCTGAAGGTCAACTAATTACCGATTTGTCAACCCCCGACAACGTACAGGCACAGACCGTTGCCGAAATCATCCAACGAGTCAACCCTGACGTGCTGTTAATCAACGAATTCGACTATGTAGAAGGCGGTACAGCAGCCCAACTATTTCAAAATAACTACCTTTCAGTTAGCCAGAATGGTGCTTCCCCCACTGAATATCAATATCGCTACGTTGCACCATCCAACACTGGCATACCTTCCGGATTTGACCTAGATAACAATGGCACAGTCGGCGGCCCAAACGATGCCTATGGCTTCGGATTTTTCCCCGGTCAGTATGGCATGGCATTGTACTCCAAGTACCCAATTTTAGAAGAAAGCATCCGTACCTTCCAAACCTTCCTGTGGAAAGATATGCCGGGAGCCTTACTTCCCGACAACCCAGCGACACCAGAACCTAATGACTGGTACTCGGAAGCGGAACTTGAGGTAGTTCGTCTCTCCTCCAAGAGTCACTGGGATGTCCCAATTAATGTTAACGGAGAGATTGTTCACGCCCTCCTTAGCCATCCTACCCCGCCAGTATTTGACGGCCCCGAAGACCGCAACGGTAGGCGGAATTTTGACGAAATTCGCTTTTGGGCAGACTATATCACACCCGGAGAAGGCGATTACATCTACGACGATCAGCGCACCTTTGGAGGACTTAGTGCTGATTCAAGCTTTGTGATCATGGGCGACCAAAATTCAGATCCTTTTGATGGCGATAGTTTACCCGGTGCAATACAGCAATTGCTGGATAATCCGCTTGTCAATACCAGTGTCACTCCCACCAGCGAAGGCGGCCCAGAACAGGCAATTTTGCAGGGCGGTGCTAATCTAACCCATAAAAGCAACCCAGTATTTGATACAGCTGACTTTGCTGATGGTACGCCCGGTAATTTGCGCGTAGATTACGTTTTGCCATCCCAGGATTTAGAGATTGTTGATGCAGCTGTATTCTGGCCTAAGAGCAGCGATCCCTTGTTTCCTCTAGTGGGGACGTTCCCATTCCCCAGTTCCGATCATCGCCTGGTGTGGGCTGATGTTAAGGTGGCTGATGATAGCGTCAGCGTACCTGAACCTTCGGCTACTCTAGGAATTTTCAGCCTTGGCATTCTGGGAATAATTGCCAATTCCCGCCGTCGCCGCAAACCGATTGTTTGAGTTAGCCTAGCTTAGGTTGGGTTTCGTTCCTCAACCCGACACCCATAAGTATTGGTTGGGTTTCCACACGGTAATCCCAACCTAGAAATATTCTTAAGTGAACCGTATTGTTCTCTAAGATGCTTCTCTTTCCAGCAGCAAAGTAACAGGGCCATCATTCTCAATTGCTACCTGCATCATCGCCCCAAATTCACCAGTTTCTACTCGCACACTTTGGCGCAATTTCTCAACAAACTGTTCGTAAAGCTTTCTGGCAACATCTGGTGCAGCTGAACGGTCGAAGGAAGGGCGGCGACCTTTGCGACAATCTCCGTAGAGGGTGAACTGGCTAATTACTAACAGTTCGCCCCCGATTTCTTGAATTGATTTTTCCCAGCGTCCCGTCCCATTTTCCTCATCTGGAAATAAGCGTAATTCCAGACATTTTCGCGCTATCCAGTCAAGTTCTGCTTCGGTATCCGTATCGGCAATGGCTACGAGTAAATTAAGTCCTCGCCCAATTTTGCCGATGACTTTACCTGCAACCTCAACTTGAGATGATTTAACTCGCTGAACGACAACGCGCATAATTAGTCATTAGTCATTACATCTGTAGGGACATGGCATTGCCATGTCCCTACCAAACGTTAGAACCGCAATATACTTTCCCTTGTGAGTGAGGTACACAGATCCCCGACAACTCCTGCGAAGTCGGGGATCTCTCCACATAGCCTGTACTTCATCCGACTGCAAGCCGCTGTATTCCACCCAACTGAGAAACGATATTAACCATTAGCAATTGGCTAATTACTATTTCCCGAACCCTTTGCCACGACTTGCAGAGGGGAGACAGACACATTTCTGGATTTGGTCGCGCAGGGTTTCTTTATCTAAATCCTGACCAATCAGCACCAGCTGGGTTTTCGGTTGACCTTTCCAATCTTCATCGTCAATACTAAAGCGCTTGCCGCAGAGGTGGAAAATATGCCGTCTGGGACTTTCGTCAAACCAAAGAATCCCTTTGGCACGGAAGACGGTAGAAGGCAATTGATTATCTAAGAAATTTTGAAACTTCTTGATAGCAAAAGGCTTGTCGCTTTCAAAGGAAATTGAGGTAAACCCGTCATTTTCCAGGTGGTGCGAGTGGTGGTGATGGTCGTGGTCGTGGTCATGAGTGCAAACATCATGTTCATGATCGCAAGCACTATGATCGTCATGGTCGTGATGGTCGTGATGGTCGTGATGGTCGTGTTCCGATTCAACCTCTAAATACTTGTCAGACTCAAACAAACCAACACTAAGAATCAACGGCAATGACACCTGTGCGTGTGCGGTTCGCAGAATTCTGGCATCAGTTTTCATGTCCCGAATTCTAACTTCCAACGCATCCAAGTCGGCTTCATCTACCAAATCTGCTTTGTTTAGTAGAATAATGTCACCATAGGTAATCTGGCTGGTGGCGGCTTCGCTGTTGAACAAATCGAGACTGAAATTTTCTGAATCTACCACCGTGATAATAGAATCTAGGCGGGTCATGTCTCGCAGTTCCGTCCCTAAAAAGGTGAGTGCAACTGGCAAAGGATCTGCGAGTCCGGTTGTCTCGACTACCAGATAATCTATTTTGTCTTGGCGTTCCAGAACTTTGTAAACTGCCTCAACCAAATCGTTATTAATGGTGCAGCAGATACAACCGTTACTCAACTCCACCATGTCTTCTCCGGTGGTGACAATCAGTTCATTGTCAATGCCGATTTCACCAAATTCATTGACCAGAACAGCGGTTTTCACGCCTTCCTGATTGCTTAAGATGTGGTTGAGGAGCGTGGTCTTGCCGCTGCCAAGGAAACCTGTAATGATCGTGACAGGCAAGCCGTGTTTCGGGGAATCGATTGCTGGGGATTGACTTTCGGTGGCGACTGGTTGCATAGTGCGACTGTCAGAATTATCAAAAAACGTCAAAAAGTAGTCTGATACAGGGAGCGAAGGTAATACACCTCACTTCCTTATACTAGGCGAATACTATGCGATCGCCCTCTTCAATTTTCCTGACGGCTGCAAGACATTTCTCCATCCTTCTCTCCAAAAAGATGGTCAGCTTCAGCTCCCCGATAAGCATCGACTGACCATCTTTCATCCCAATCCAACTAAATTATGCAGATTTGTTGGTTGAAGCGATCGCTTATTTGGTAGACTTCAGCCCTTTACCTTGCTTGCGTGCGAACGCCATTAAACCCAGCACACTCAGACCCAACAATGCTGAAGGTTCCGGAACAGAATTGCGCTCTGCGCTAAAGCTGGTCTCGTAAGAAAGCCGATCGGCAGCAGGATCGTTATCCAATGAGAGCGTATAGCTTGCTTCAATGGGTTGAAATCCCCCCACTACGTAGGGAACCAAGGCTATGCCGTCTTCATCAATGGTATACTTCTCTCCCTCATATTCCACTGTCGGGTTCTTGAGCAAGTTTCCCTGATATAGAACCTGTACTGGAAGCAATTCTCCTGACTTTAACTCAAAGGGATTCTTCAGAGCCTGGATCTCAAGGGGAAGACCAAACGGCTGCTTTAGGACTTCAGACCAGCCATAAAGGGCTTTAGTGTGTTTCAAAAAATGACCAACCTCGAAGTCTGGGTTGAGTTTCTCTGCCTCATTTTCCGAAACGTTTTCAGAATTACCTGGTGACTTTGTGACAAAGAAGCCATTGTCAAAGAAAGCGGTCAGCGCTGCAATATCTCCCTTAGGGATAACGGATACACTCTCACTTTGCTTTTTGATTTCGACAGGGACAATCTGTTTGTTTTGGTCGTAGCCTGTGACTGACTTGAACTTGTCCGGATTATAGGCTTCTGCTCCATCCTCTGGATGACCGAATAAGACATCGTATTCTCCTTTGTTGTAGTCAAACCAGATGACATGAGCCATTGCAGGTTGAACAACTAGCGGGAAAATGGCGGCTGCCAAAAGTAACTGTCTCAAAGATTTTTTAAACATTTTGCTTCTCCTGATTGCTTGATGCCTGGTTTACTTTGCAGGCTGTTTGGGAGAGGTAGTTGTCAGATGGGGTTAATGCTCAGCAAAAACTGGAACAGGGGATTATCAAACCACATCTGAAATTTCCGCCTCGCCGAAAGCATTACATTGCAATGCTTTCAAGATTTTTTGAGACTCATTCTCAAAAAATCCTGCTTGAGTTAACATTACCTTCTCCGTAGAAAAACCAATACTGATTAGGCGTATCTTTACAGAGTCTTTATATAAGCCTAGATTTTGGGGTTAAATCATGAAGATTGAGTAAAGCAATGCCTAAATAAAGGAAAATAGGCATCCGTGTTTTTACTTAAAAGCGTCTCAATTTCTACGAAAAAAATATGAAGAATCAGGGGTGACTCAAGAGCGGGCGGTAAACCAAGCTCTATCGTTAAAGCTTTTATAGCGGTTGGTCTGTTCGGGTAGGCTTGCCTGGCATCAGTAGGGTTCGCCAGCGTTAAAACGCTAACAGGTGAGGGACGGCTCTCTGATGCGCGTTGCTACAAAATGTAACTTTGATTGGGATGAATGGATGCCTTGCCAACTGGTAAATTTAAAATACTTAACAGATGCACTTTATTTCTTAAGTTCTAGGAATGGCCCTAACACTCTACAACACCCTCACTCGTCGCAAGGAAGTCTTTGAACCCGTGGAACCTGGTAAAGTCGGGATGTACTACTGCGGCGTAACGGTGTACGATTACTGCCACTTGGGTCATGCTAGAGCTTGCATAGTTTGGGATGTGACGCGCCGCTATTTGCAATTTCGCGGCTATGATGTGCGCTACGTACAGAATTTTACTGATATTGATGACAAAATCCTCAATCGAGCCAGACTTGAGGGTTCAACGATGGAGGAAGTCGCAGAACGCTATATCCAAGCTTATTTTGAGGATATGGCGCGGCTGAATATCCAAGAAGCTGATGAATATCCCCGCGCTACTCACACAATAGATGGAATTAAGCGGCTGATTCACGAGTTGGAACAGAAAGATTTTGCTTATCCTTCGGCTGGGGATGTCTACTATGCAGTTCGGGAATTTCCGGAGTATGGGAAGCTTTCGGGACGCAGGTTAGAAGATATGCAGGCTGGCGCGAGTAATCGGGTTGAGGTGGAACCGGAAGCGTCTAAGAAAAAAGACCCGTTTGATTTTGCTTTGTGGAAGGCTGCTAAACCGGGGGAACCTGCTTGGGAGTCGCCTTGGGGTGATGGTCGTCCGGGATGGCATATTGAATGCTCGGCTATGGTGCGCGATCGCTTGGGCGAAACTATAGATATCCACGCTGGCGGTGCTGACTTAATTTTCCCTCACCACGAAAATGAAATTGCTCAATCAGAAGCAGTAACTGGCAAGCCGTTAGCGAACTACTGGCTGCATAACGGGATGGTGACGGTCAATGGGGAGAAGATGTCTAAGTCTCTGGGCAACTTTATCACCATTCGCGAGTTACTCGATCGAGGGGTCGATCCAATGGCGGTGCGGCTATTTGTTCTTACAGCTCAATACCGCAAGCCGATTGATTTTACCGATGAAGCAATACAAGCTGCTACCAACGGTTGGAATACCTTAAAAGAAGGTCTGCTGTTTGGCTATCAGTATCGCTCTCAGCTGGGTTGGGATACAAATCCCTCAGACAAGGATGCAAACTTAGACAATGAAACTGTAGAACGTTTTAAGACAGCTGTCGATGATGATTTGAATTTTCCAGGCGGCTTAGCAATCCTGTTTGAGTTGGCAAAGAGTATAAACCGCGATCGGAACCTCTTGGTGCATCAGGGGAAAACTGAGACAGCCCTGCCTGTGCTTGAGCGTCAATGGCATACGCTAGTTAGTTTGGCAAATATTTTGGGCTTAGATGTGGTAATTAGAGGCATTATTAATGCAACACTGCCCGCTCCAACTGTTAGTGCGAGCGGCAGGGCTGGTTTAAGCGATGCAGAGATTGAGGCGATGATTCAGCAAAGACAGGAAGCGCGGAAAACGAAGAATTTTGCTGAAAGCGATCGCATCCGCAACGAGCTACAAGCTAAGGGCATTACTCTAATTGATAGCCCAGATGGTACGCGATGGCATCGCAACTAGAGATTGGGAATTGGGGATTGGGGATTGGGGATTAAGGAAGAGCAAAAAATCTTACCTAGCCCCCAATCCCGTTGTCAATGCGTAATCAAAATAGTAAATTTTAGTGACAATCCTTAAGTTGAAACAAATTGTGTTTTGGTTTTGCGATCGCGATCGTGTGGTTCAAAAAGACTTTTCATATCAGGCCCAGAGGGGATAATCCCGCCTGGATTTAGTGGAAATAGATTGCCGTAGTAATCCCGCTTTACAGCTTCTATATCACAGGTGTCAGCAACACCGGGAAGTTGATATAAATCGCAAAGGTAGGCACCGAGATTTTCATAGTCTTTGATTCTCTTGCGGTTGCACTTGAACAGCCCGTAATACACAGCATCAAAGCGGAACAGCGTAGTAAACAAACGCACATCTGCTAGTGTCACGTTGTCCCCGCACACATATCGACTTGTCGCCAGCACTGCGTCAATCTCATCTAGGGCAACAAATAGCTCATCGCAGGCTTTTTCATAAGCCGCCTGTGACTGAGCAAAGCCGCAACGGTACACGCCATTATTCACAGCATGGTAAATTTTGTCGTTCCAAAGGTCAATGGTTTCTTTGAGTTCTTCTGGGTAGAGATCCAGTTCGGGATGTTTACTAAACTCATTAAACGCTGACAGCATCACGATAATCTCTGCACTCTCGTTGTTGACGATAGTTTTTGTTTGTTCATCCCAGAGAACCGGAACCGTGCAACGCCCACTATAGCCTGGCTGCGCCAACTGATACAACTCTGGTAAGGTGTGGCAACCCTCGTGGGGATCGTCTAATACCCAGATGCCCGCATCAGAGGAAGGGGAAGCGATGGACACGCTGATGACATCTTCCAGTTTCTTAAGCGATCGCGCAACTAATGTACGATGCGCCCAAGGACATCCCAACCCCACAAAAAGGCGGTAACGTCCTGCGGCTGGCTGGTATAAATTCCCTTCCTCAGTCCCGACAAAATGCCGAAACTGGCTCTTAGGGCGGACATAGTCACCCGATTTTTGAGATGGGGCAAGCTGAGACATCATCAGATGCCAGATTGTCGTCCAGACAAATTTTCCAAGTTTAACAATTATTCCCGGAGGAAGGGACTTACTTTTTTTGTTAATTCCAACAGTGGTTTGTGACATGATGCTCAAGAACGTATCCGAAGAATACAGAAAATCTTAAACTCGGTGTGTTATTTCAATTTGGTAATCATCCCTAATCTTCTTCAGAGGAAATTGCACAAATTTTGCATCACCTGTCAGCTTCCAATCAAACTTGTGCAGCAAATTAGAGGCAAATATCTTAGTAACAACCATCGCCAACTGCGCCCCTAAACAAGCGTGTACGCCGCCACCAAAGGGGATGAACTCATACATTTTACCTTCATTGCGAGGGGGCAGGAATCGCTCTGGAGAAAATACCTCCGGTTCGTGAAAGTATTCTGGCATGATATGTGCAATTCGCGGTTCTGCCATCACCGAACAGCCCTGTTTATACAGCACGCCATCCAGTACCACAGACTTAGTGAGCCGGCGGTTGGCAGTAGAACTAGGAGGTAGCGTGCGTAGCGTTTCTTTGATGGTTGCCTCTAGGAATACCATCTGCTTGAGATGTTCGGGTAAGAACGTGCTGATATTGCTTTGTTTGCCCATCACTTCAGTTTGTTCTTCCCGCAGCCGCTGTAGTACCTGCGGGTGGTGTCCAAGCTGGTATATCAGGGAAGCCACCAGCCCCGAAATTTCATAGTGTGAAGCCCACAACTGTAGCAGACACTGGTTTTCAATCAAGGCATCGCTAAAGACTCCATCCGGGTTTTCTTCCTGACTGGCTAGCATCATTGAGAGGAAGTCTACTGTGGGGTCAAGGACTCCGCCCTGTGTCCGCCGTCGTCGTACAACTGCACGCATGAAGTCAATTAGCCTTGCGCGTGCTTTCCATCCCCTGCCGTAGGCTGTAAAGGGTGACTTCCACTTCAACAAGCCATAGAAACCATCAAAAAAGGTCTTGTACAACGCCTTTAGTTCGGCTTTGGAGGATACAGGTAGTCCCTCAAAAGTGGTTGGATCGGCGTCATTCAAGCTGACTCCCAGCAGCAGGGGGACGAGTACATCAAAGCAAATCTTCTCCACTGCTGGGTACAGTGCCATTTTACTAGGGGTGGGCCACTCGGAAATGCCTAGTAAAATGGCACTCTCAATCGCCGGCGCATATCTCTCAAGTACCTGACCAGTCAGTCCGGGACGCAGTGCGCTTTTGCGCTGGCGATGCAAATCGGGACGCTGAAACAGACTGTACTCGCCAAACATATCCATCGTGGTCGCTGGCAAAGCAATTTCTGTGTATTTCAAGTCCCCATTAAATGTCATTTGAGTAGCTTTAGCTGAACCCACAAAGATAGTAGTGCCACCAAAGACACTGGTGTTAAAAATGGCACCGTACTTTTCTAGATTTTGGCGACAGAAGCGATCCGGATTGGCAATGTAATTTAATGTGTCTGACCACCTTGGCTTTCGAGGTGGCGCGATCGCATCTTTTGGTGGTGCTTGTCCTTCCTCTAGTACCAGTACCTCGTCGATATCTTGGTTCATAACTATGCAAGCTGTGTCATGTTAGATGCAGTTGAGAATCTCTATAGGAACCACCTGCACTATTTGGCTAAAACCTGCCGCAGTGCTTCCAAAAGTCGATCTACACTTTCTGGACGACTGTTAAAGCCCATCAAACCCACACGCCAGACTTTACCAGCCAGTTCGCCTAATCCGCCCCCAATTTCTATATTGTGTTCCATCAGCACCTGACGCGCGATCACCTTCCCATCCAAACCCTCTGGAATGCAAACAGTAGTAAGCGTAGGCAAACGAAACTCTCGTTCAACGTGCATGGTGAGTCCTAAATCTTCTAACCCCTCCCAAAGATACTCAACATTCTTTTGGTGACGCATCCAGCAATTTTCTATTCCTTCTTCGGCAATCAAACGCAGCGCTTCCCGCAGAGCATAGTACAAGTTAATCGGGGCAGTGTGGTGATAAGTGCGTTCTTGACCCCAATACTTACTCAACAACGTCATATCCAGATACCAGTTAGCCACCTTAGTGCGACGTTGTTGCATTTTCTCAACCGCACGGGGACTCATTGTAAACGGCGAAGCACCGGGCGGACAACCTAACCCTTTCTGGCTGCAACTATAAGCTAGGTCAACCTTCCACTCATCCAGAAACAAGGGAACACCACCCAAACTGGTAACTGTATCCACCAACAGCAGACAGTCAAATTCACGACACAGATCGCCGACTCCTTCCAATGGTTGACGCGCCCCGGTGGATGTCTCAGCATTAACTAAAGCCAGAATAGCAGGGCGATGAGTTTCCAAGGCGGTGCGGAGTTCGTCTAGGGCGAACACTTGTCCCCAAGGTTTGGTAATGGTTCGCACATCGGCACCATAGCGTCCGGCCATATCAACAAGACGGTTGCCGAAGTAACCATTCACACCAACTAGAACCACATCACCCGGTTCAGTAACATTAGCGATGGTTGCTTCCATTGCGGCGGTTCCTGTACCGCTTACTGCAATGGTGAGTGGATTTTCCGTTTGCCAAACATAGCGCAGCAAGGTCTGGATTTCGTCCATCAGCCCCAGAAATGCGGGGTCGAGGTGTCCAACAGGAGGGGTATTCATCGCCTGAAGTACCGCGGGATGGGCATTTGATGGCCCTGGCCCAAGTAGCAGACGAGTTGGTATTTTTAAAGGGGCAAGTTGCAGTCGAGTCGTGTTGTTAATTGAGGACGTTAGCATTATTTTTTCTAGGGTTAATTGAGCTAGCAATAACTTAGAGTTTAAAGTTAGCTGGGTGCAAGTAAGTACATGGATCTAATTATTTATAGGATTGTAGGATAGGTAGAGCTTTAGCGTTACCCATCAAACCCTTGCCAATATTGGGTTTCGCATCTAAGGGGACTCTCAGTCGGATGATCGGCAAAAATTGCCGCAGCAAGTCGCCAATCTTCCAGCCGTCGGTAGTATCGGTTTATTGACACAAGGACTGCAACTTGTGCATTTAGCTGCGTTTAACCATGCTAAATGTCATTAATTATCTTTCAATAATTGAAGCCTTGCCGTTGCTATAAATTTGGAGCGCTTTGGATTTTAGATATTCTCTTGCTGAATTATCCTGCTTGAGGTAAGCATCCCAGAAAGCAATACTTGCGCTCTGAAGATAAATATGAATATCATTTATAGCTTGCATTTCTAATTTGGATATTTCTGTACTGCGTTTGTAATCATTATAGGAAGAGTGCTCAGCATTTTGAATAAGAGTATGATATTTATTGCCTGGAGGCATATATTTAAAAGGTTCCAACCGCCACGATTTAGGCTTTCCTTTTCCTCCTGTTTCCTTGGTTCCACTCACTGTCATTACAGGCGCTTGAATTTCATTCCAAGAGCTTTTAGTTAAACCATAAGTACCACTTCCTTGAGAAGATATCCCTAAAAAGGCGCAGGCGCGCTCGTCTTGAAAAGTAATATTTGGCTGTTGGGGTATGTCCACTAACGCGCCAGCAATCAATATTGCTGTATAAGCACCATAGGAATGACCGGCGACACCTATGTGGGAGTAGTCTATTTTTTGGGTTAATGGGGGAATACTACGTTCTAATTGCTTGAAGGAGTCGATGAGGAAGGATATGTCACCAGCGCGATCGCGCCATTGTTGAGGGTCTTTAGAACTGTTCTCAAGTGCCTCACGTCCACCACTCTGAAACACAGATTTGTCGCTGCCAAAATGAGTTGGATGGATGGAAATATAGCCATGACTAGCCCAAAAGCGCCCCAGGTAAGAAAAGGCATTTTTTGACCCTCCCGAACCATGCGAAAAAATAATGACAGGGAATAATCCTGATGCTTGCGGGTAGTAAATTTTAATCGGCACTTGGCGCAAAGCATTAGCGCTATTAGTGTATCGCTCAAGAATGAAATTATTTATGATTCCAACTGGATTTAGTTCTAAAATATTCTTATTCAAGTAAGACACAATAAAACTGTAAAAATAAATTGTAAATTGTTCTTATTCCTCGTAGATTGTTCCGTCGGGCATGACTGCCCCTTCTAGTATCACCTGCTTTAAATCTACAGCTCTTAGGTTAGCATTAGTTAAATTTGATTTACTCAAGTTTGCTCCTTTCAAGATTGCCCCGCTTAAATCGGCTCCCTGAAGATTAGCTCCAGACAAATTAACTCCCAAAAGAATTGCTCCAGATAGCTTAGCACCGCACAGATTAGCCTTTGTTAAGTTAGCTTTTGTTAAATTCACCCCACTCAAATCTACAGCCTGTAAATTAGCTTTTTGGAGTGATACATTGGGAGCAATCAAGTATGCTCCTGAAGCCATCGGGTCAAAATCTTGGGGAAAGCGAGTAGCTGGGTTGTAGACAACTTGCTGTAAGTTGGCTCCGATTAAATTAGCCCCAGTTAGGTCGGCGCGTCTGAGGTCGGCTCCTGTGAGATTAGCGTCGCACAGATTCGCATTTTCCAGCTTAACCGCTTTAAGATTAGCCCTAGTGAGATTGCTTTTACTCAGGTTGGCTGCACTCAAAGATGCCCCACTCAGGTTAGCATTTGGCAAATCTAGCTGTTGCAAATCAACTCCCACAAGGGAAGTACAAGGAGCAATTAAGAACGCTCCGGCTTGATGTGGCTCAAAATCCTGGGGAAATCGCGTCTGCTGGTTGTAACAAGCTCCAACTAGGTTAGCTGTTGCTAAATCGGTACCACTCAAATCAGCATCAGTAAGATTTGCTTGAGCTAAATCAGTTTTTCGCAAAGAGGCTCCCACCAAGCAGGCGGCGCGAAGATTAGCTTTGCACAGCTGACTATTGTTGAGATTTGCTTGAGCTAAATTAGCTCCCACTAACTCAGAACCAGGGGCGATTAAGTATGCTTTAGCAGTATTTGGCTCAAAATCGCTGGGAAACTGAGTTTCCTGGTCGTAGAGAACTTGGGCTAATTGTGCTTGTTGCAGGTTGGCTTGGCTGAGGTTGGCTGCTCTGAGGTCTGCTGCAATTAAACTCGCTCCTGCAAGGTTGGCGTGTTGCAGGTTAGCTTCCCTGAGATTGGTTCGATTTAATATTATAGCGCTGAGGTTAGCGTGTTGCAGGTTAGCCTTGCTGAAGTTGGCTTGACTTAAGTTAGAGGATGCAAGGTTGGCTTGTGGTAGATTGGCTGCTGGCAAGTCTACTCCCACTAAATGGACTTTAGGAGCGATTAAGTACGCTCCTGCTGAAATTGGATCGAAGTGTTCCGGGAACTGGGTAGTAGCATCGTAGAAAACTCCTTGAAGGTTTGTCTGTTGCAAGTTAACTTCTCGCAAAGAAGCTCCACTCAAATTTGCACCCAGCAGATTTGCTTCTAATAAGAATGCCCCACTCAAAGAAGCCCCACTCAAATTTGCTCGATTCAAAGAAGCCCCATTCAAATTTGCTCGATTCAAAGAAGCCCCATTCAAATTTGCTCGATTCAAGTTTGTCTTAACTAAATTTGCCTCACTTAAATTTGCCCTACATAAATTGGCATTTCTTAGGTCTGCCCAACATAAGATTGTATCAGTCAAATTTGCTTCACTTAGGTCGGCTCTAACTAGATTTGCCTCAATTAGAGCCGACCCACTCAAATTGATCCCAGTTAATTTTGCTTCAGCCAAAATCGCCTGACATAGAGTTACCTGATTCATAATTGCCTCAGTTAAATCCACTTTACTGAGGTCTGCATCATTTAAGTTTGCACCACTTAGATTGACCTTACGAAAATCCCGTTCGCCTAGAGAATATCGTTTCAGTATTACGTTTCTACTGCTATATTCAGGCATTGTTTTTCAGAATCTAAGTTAGCGATCGCTGAAACTAAAAAATATGCGAAATTTGCCTGTTGTGCTAAGGAAGCCAAGACCAAACTTCAACTTGGATGAAGCGGGCAATTGGACGAGTAAACGCCACAATGACTGGCTTTGTCCCTCCATTCACCTTGGCATAACCAGACATTCCGGTTTTCAAAAGTCTCTGGGAATCGGAATTGGGGATTTCTACATTAACCTTTACAACTTGTGTGGCGGGTTGGCTAGGTTCATCGGTAGCAATCGGTTCAATAGAAACTATTTTTCCCCATATAGGTTTATCGGGATATGCTAAAAGCTTAATTTCCACCTGATTGCCAACTGCAAATTCACCTATGTTATCTTCCGGAATCGATATCTGACCGATAAAGTTGCGATCGTTCTCAGCGACAGCAAACGTATCGCCTTCCTTTAGGTAAGTCCCTAATTTATGTCCAAGATACGAAGTGGTTAAGTGGCCATCAATAGGCATTAGTAGCTGGGTTGTTTTTAGTTGCTCATTAGCATATTTCAATTGTTGTTGTACCCGATTCAGATTAGCGCGAGCAGCTTTAACATCCCGACGAGCAGCTTCTATTTCATCTGGAGGCACTCCACTCAAAACTACCTGGAGATCGGCTTCTGATTTCTCTACATCTTTTTGCTTTCTGGCGATAATATCGCGCATTGCTTCTGTATTGATGCGGTCTGTTTCCGCCTGTTTTTGTGCCTCTTCCAATAGTTGTAAAGAATAAGCCCCTTGTTTATATAAACCTTCAAAACGTGCAGCTTGACGAGCGCTAAACTGGGCTTTGGTCATGGCAACTTCTAGCTGCCTTTTAGAAACTTCTACTTCTTGTTTAGCAACTTCAAGTTCTTTTTTTGCCACTTCTACTTCTTGTTTGCTGGGAGTATTTAGCAGTTGATTGACTTTATCTTGCTGCTTTTCCAGAACGGCTTGCTGTTCGTTTACTTGCTGCTGCAATGTTAAGATAGAGTTATTTAGATCGGTTGATTCCATTGTGGCAATTACGGTTCCGGATTTTATCAATTTACCGTTGCCGCCCTCAAAGAATACTTTGGTAATTTTTCCAGAAATTGGGGCTTGAATTTTTGCTTGTGCAGGAGGCATTAACTGAATGGGGCCACCTGGTTTATAGGGGTAGGGCAAGAAAAGGACAATGCCTAAGCCAACAAGAAGTAAAATTTTGACTAAGTGATTTGTTTTGGAACGGGTTTTCTTGGCTATGTGTAAGTGTGCCTTTTCCGGTACATTTACTTCACGATCAACTACGGGAGAGGGATTCGGATTTTTGCCTTTTTGCGTCATCTTTGACCATTTTTTGCTCGTCCAATATAAGGCCATTGATGCGATCGCGCCGATAAAGATGAATCTGGTACTTCTACCAAAAATATCTGGGTAACTTACTACTAGCCCTTTGGCAGTAGAAAAAACTACTTTTGTCATCAGGTAGAACCAAAAAGATATGATGATCAGCGCATATAGTAGTAAACTCCACTTCTGACCGGAGGATATTGTTGTTGGCAAGGAGCGACCCTGGATTGTAAACATAAAGGTTTGCAAAGCTCGCTGAAACAACTGGGGGGGAAGCTTAAAAAGAAGAACAAAAAATCTATAGCCTTCACCCCAAATAGGAAGGATAAGTATCAAAAAGCCAAAAAGACCAGCTTGGGCAAAGAAAAGACCCATCAGCGGCAAGCTTGTTCCCGTTCCATGTGTGCAATACCAAATAAATGTTCCTATAACGAAAAAGAAAAGTCTAGCTAATAAGGGACTTGCAATTGTCCACAATTGCCCTCTACGTCTAAGCTGTCGATACCCACGTCTATCGTTCTGAAAACGGGGAAGAATGCCAAATCTTAGCTGCAAGGCAAACTCTTTTACTGTTCCACCTAAAGCAGTACAAACTATGCCTTGAATTAGTCTACTGATTATGTTTATTGACATCATGTTAACCAGAATCTTAACAAAGTAAGCTTCCGGTACTGAAAATGTTTTTATGTCTTGCCAAATAGCATGTTGTTCTTTAAAATAAATTAAAAGGGCTAAAGGTACGCCCGGAATAAGTAACCAAATTAGACCTTTAAAAAACCATCCAAAAGGTCGTAAGATTTTCGCTACAAATGTGTAAAATGTATCAGGATTAAAAAGTTTCCATCTAAATTCTTTAAGATTTTCTACTTTTTGGGGACGAGGCTTTTGTTTGACTTTTTCTTCCTGATTTTTCTCTACTGATTCCTTTGAGATATCTGGTTGCCCAAAATCTTCTGTTTCTTGGAATGAAACTAATGAAGAAGATGAAGAAAAAACTGGAGTGTCGCAGGGTTCTAATAAGCCATAGCTGGTTATTTGTTCAGCGAACTGATTAAAATCATTTTCTGTAATTGACAGATCGAAACGACTTTTAAATGCGGCGATTATTTGGGATGTAGTAGAAATTCCATTTATAGATTGACAGAGAAAATATTCCTCTTCTCCAAACTCAAAAGTTTCTCCGGAAATGGGATCTTTGATGAGATGGGTTTTGCTCTCTGTTACTTTATTAGTGGTAGATGTAACGATAAGATCCTGTCGCAGCCGGGTTTGTGATACTTTATACATGGGAAAAAAGCCCTGGATTTCGCTTGCCTTGGGTTACTATGATTTGGACAAATGTTAAAAACTTGCCGTGTTTTTTGGCAATGGTGCAAGTGCAAAGTAATTCTAAGAGCAACAGCAACGTGAGGTTTTAGCCATTGATAATGTAGTACCGAGGGAATGTTATGCCATGCCGCAAGCATCTTTTTTAGCATAACTTATGTTAATTACTGTATTAGTTTAAACAAGGTTATAATGTAAACTTCCAGATTTCAATGCGGCTCTTTTGTTGCTGTTGATGTTTTGAGCCTATAGAAACTAATATAGCTGGTATGGCTGGGGCGACTCATTGCTGATAGGAATTTTTGAGCGATCGCAAATAAACTTCACCTAAAATCATCGTAGCCGCAACGCCAACGGCACTGAGCAAAGCAGCTTTGCCATCAAAAAGGCTGATGCTGATGGCAATAAAAATTGTTAAGCCGATGTAGGTACTAGCAACTTGACGGTGCGACCAGCCAGACTGCTGTAAGCGTTGGTACAGATGGCTGCGGTGCGCTTGAAAGATATTTTCGTGGCGCATCAGACGAACAATCAGGGTGTAAATGGCATCGGCGGTGAGTGGGGTGGTAATGGCTAAAGCTGACCACGCTTGCACCGGGTCAGAGGTGTTGAGCAGCGCAATGGCTACTGTTGCTCCCAGGACGGTGCTACCTGCATCGCCCATAAAAATTCTAGCAGGCGACCAGTTCCACCAGAGGAAGCCCAAGAGGGCGGCGACGAGGAAAAATAACAGGGGTTGATTCAGGTAAAGTGCTAGAAAACTGAGTTGGACGGCGGTGACACCAGCGACAAGACCATCCAAGCCATCCATAAAGTTATAAAAATTAATCGTGGCGGTGAATGCGATCGCACTCAGAGTTATGCTGGCGATCGCGCCTACAGTGCCAAAATCCAACCAAGGCTGGGGGAAGGTTCCGAAACAAGCTATTGCAACTACAGCAGCGACTAGCTGCACCAAGTAGCGAAGACTCGCCGGAACGCCGCGCCGATCGTCGATGATGCCAATGATAGCGAGAGGGGTGAGAATTAGCCAGACAAAGGTGGGGTTGGGGAAAGCAAAATTGCTTTGTAACGCTGAGGCTAAACTGCTGGTGAGAGCGAAAGCAATTATAAAACCTAAGCCGCCGCCGCGTGGTGTGGGTTGAGTGTGGGAACTGCGTTCGTTAGGAATATCTAAAAGATGTTGACTCAAGCGCTGCTTAATCAAGGCAACAGCAAGCAGGCTAATTAGAAAGCTAATAAATAACAAAATTAAAAATATCATTATTTTCGTAGTGTTTGCAATAAACCCTCATCAATCGTATAAGGTGGTTGCCAGTTTAGTGTAGTTTGGATGTGGCTGCTGTCAATAAATAAGGAACCGAGAAGGCGATTAATTGTTGGTGTGTTGAGGGGAAGAGGTTTTTTGCTGAGGTGTTCTACTGTATCTCCTAAATATCCGGCGATTTTGAGTAAGCTGGGTGGAACTGGTAGGAGTTTACAAGGTTGTCCCCTGTTATCAGCAATTTTCCGAATTAATTGGGGTGTTGAGAGGTCTTGACCGTCGCTAACGAGAAAAATTTGATTGGTAGCCTTGGGGTGGGTGAGTGTGGTAGCGATCGCATCTACAAGATTACCCACATATATAAGACTACGGCGATTTTTTACTAACCCAAAAGGCAACGGTAAACCTCGGTCGATTAGTTTAACTAAACGTTCCATATTGCCGGGGTTGCCAGCACCATAAACTAGGGGAGGGCGTAGAATTGTCCAGGTCATGTTACTGTGGCTGGCAAGATCAATCAACGCAATTTCTGCTTGTCGTTTGCTGCGCCTATAGGGAGTATCGGGTTGTGGGGATGTGTTTTCAGTCAGCGGGTGGTTGCTCTCGGATGCGATCGCGCCGATAGAACTGATGAAAACAAAATGCTTCACTCCTGCTGCAATCGACTGTTTAACAAGATTAGCAGTACCCTCAGTATTAACTTTAAAAAAATCTGCTTCCGGATTAGGAGATTTGTCTTGTAAAATATGGGCGCGAGCCGCCAAATGAATTACCGTATCAATACCATTGATAGCATTTTGCCAATTGGTATTGCCATCAATTTCACCAATAGGAACTTGAGTAATATTATTAAGTAATTTATTAGAAATATCATAGCTACGGCTAGCGGTAACTATTTGCCAATCTTGTTGATTTAAAAACGGGAGGAGATGACTGCCAATAAAACCCGTAGCGCCAGTAATAAAAATTCTCATCTGCTAATATCCCTAAATTCTGCTAGTTAAACACTCATTCTTCACGTCCAATTTTGAAAGTTTCATTAACCGCTGAGATAGTTCTCCCATATTTAAACTTTCCATACCATAACTATCCTGAAGTTTTAAATAATGATCTAGTATGTTTTGCAAAAACGATAAATTTTCATTTAAATAACTCCCAAAATTGTGAGGGTGCCACCACAAATGGTAAACCTGACCCTTCTTAGCTGCATAGGTCATATCAGATAGTATCCGTTGCAACCTTAAGGGTTCTAAAAGTTTTAACCTAGTCCCATAAGGACGAAGGAATCGACTTGAAGGAATATTGAAAGGAAAATCACCTAGTATTTCATTTACAGGATAAGAATTGTGTCCTGAAATATTCAAGTATGCATCTATTAATCGTATAGCTCTCCTTGCTAAAGATTCATTTTCTTGACTTTTAGCAGTATAAAGCCAGGAAGACTCATTCCCACGGTAAGCTTTGATTCCCATTTCTTTACAAACCTGGATATACTGGATGTTAAACTGATTTCTAGGAAAAACCAAGCTTTCCAAATTTAAGTTATATTTTTTTGCGGCTTTTTTTGCGGCTTCCAAGTCTTCTTGAAAAGTTTCAATAGTTTGACCTTTTTCTAAACAGTAATAGTGAGAAAAAGTATGAGTCGCTATTTCTTGATAGGGATAATTAGCAATTAATTTTATTAACGACAAAGCATAATGAAAGGGGTCTTCTCGCTCATTACTCCCAATGCGGTTGACATACTCATAGGGAGAAAAATTACTATTTGAATACTTAGGTCTTTCGTTAGGTAATCCTTCTAGCAATTCTGCATGAGTATCGAAGAATAAAAAACCAACGGTCGCCCAAGTCGTATGAATTTCATATTTTTTAAATAACTTTAAAAGTGCCGGTACAACAGAGCGCACGCCCAAAAGATTGTTTGTATAACTTTCAATCGTTCTGTTATCTCGAACTCCCCAGTAGAGTTCAAAATCTAAGGAAATAACAAAACTACTGTTTTTATCTGTCATACAATCCTTATGCTTTAAAAAATTGAAAGTAGAAACGGTACATTACGGCAAAATTCCTAATTCTCGATAGCATTCTGCGAGTCGCTGAAAAACGAAACGCTCATCATATTCAGATTTAACCCGCTGGCGACCAGCTTTACCAAAAGTCTCCCTCATCTCCGAATCTGCTAAAACTTTGCTCAGAGCATCGGCTAGTTTGTCGCTATTTCGAGGAGGAACAATTAAGCCAGTTTCCCTATTGACAACAGCTTCTCGACAGCCGCGAATATCGGTGGCGACAACCGGAAGTTCCATCGCCATTGCTTCTAAGATAGAGCGAGGCAAGCCTTCTCGGTAGGATGGTAATGTAAACACATCTGCTAAGCCTAGTAATTCCGGCGTATCGCTGCGAAGACCCGTAAAAGTTACACAGCGCTCTAAGTTTTGCTGTTGGAGAAAGTGATTTAATTGTGACTGGAAAGTATCGCGTTCGCTACTGAGTTGTCCTCCAATCACCAAAAGATGCACGTTAGGGAATTGAGAGCAAAGTTTTGCTAAGGCTTGAATCAGTTCTAGATAGCCTTTCTCTGCTGTAATTCTTCCAGTTGTTGCAATAATTGGAAAAGCTGCTTCAGGTAAATTGAGTTCCTGTCGCAATTGTTGCTGACGATCGCGAACTAGGTTGGAACGGTGGAATCGTTCTACATTAACACCATTGCCTAAATAGCGCAGTTTTTGCGGTTCGCAAAGTCCGGTTTTTTCAGATGTAGCTAAGTCTTCGCGGCTTTGAGTCAAGATTACATCGGTAAGCACCCCTGCAAATCGCTCTACGCTGTGATAAAAGCGATATTGCTTCGCAGGCATATCATCATGAAAATAAAAGCCGTGAGCAGTATAGACAATTCGTTTTGCTCCCGCAAGTTTAGCGGCGATTCTACCCAGCACTGAGGCGATGGGAGTGTGTACGTGAACCAGATCATACTGATTTTGGCGGATTAGCTTTGTTAGCTGATAAATACTGATTAGATTAGAAACGGGAGCGATTCGCCGCTCAATCGGAATCGGCTGAATCTTATATCCTAGTTTTTGGAGTTCTTCAACTTCCTGACCCGGAGAACAAGCTATTTCAACCGATAAATTATGGGACAGAAAGTAATTAATTTGAGGTAGCAGAAGATACTTTACAGTAAATTCAACTGCACAAATATGCAGGATTTTCATTGGAAACTTCCTCTTGAATCACCCACTTTGGTATACAAGCATACCGATTTACTAGTTAAACTTTTAGTGTTCTATTTATTTAAAACCTTTAGTTTAGGTTTTTATTATTTATTAATCATACAGAAACTTAAATTGGTTTTAAAAGTACAGAAACACTAGATATGCACAACTCTTCATCAGAAATATGTTGAAACTCTTTAGAAATTTTAGAGCGAGATATTGGAAGTTCAGGCAAACGATCTATTTCTAGCACTTCTACCTCGAAATTGGCTTGACGGAACAGTTCTAGCATCTGCGAGTATTTGATTCTATTAGTATAAAAACCTGATAAAGCCATAAAATCCGATTCCCAGATTGGTTCAGGAAATCTAAGGCTGTTCAATTCATAATAAGCATCAGTAAAACCGATTTTATGTGAACATACACCAGTATCTCGAATAATTCTACGCAATTCTCGCAGAGTATCGAGAAATTCTGCTTTTCTCACTAATCCAAGTACACCGTGCGACCAAATAAAGTCTACAGAGCGATCTGGAATGGTTCGTAAAGATGATAAACCTGATGTTAAATACGTTATAGAGCAACAATCAAGTAGCTCTTCTATAGATTTAAAAGTCTGGATGTCAGGCGCAGGCAAGCCTTTTTGAACCACAAAGTCTGCCATCACCCGATAGGTTTCTATATCTTTTGATGCAAAGTCCCCAACATCAACCAGATAGGAGGCCGACCCGCCAAAAGCCCAACTAATCATCCCGGAAGCTAGCGAATCTCCTGGACCCATTTCCAATGTTACGAATTCTTTAGGAGAATCTTGCTGTGGTTGATTAAGAAAGTCAGCCTGACGCTGATAATGCTGTTTAAAGCGTTCAAAATACTGGATAAAAATCCGATAAGCATAGCTTGGGTCATCCATTTCTCCATGCTTAAATAGGGCAAGACGCTCCCATAAGGCATAGGCAATCGGTAAGCGAGATAACACCAACTTACTAGAAATTCTCAGCCACCAAGGAACATTTGTTTTAATATTTTGCATAATAATTACGCTTTCCTACAAACTCCAGTAATGAATCTCTGGGGGTAAATTGTCAGGATGAATAATAGATTTTACATCCATCAATACGCCACCTGGACGTAGTCCCGATAATAGTTGCTGGTGTGACATTTCCAGATAGTAGCAATGATTCACCGCCAATACCAGCCCATCTAGATCAGACATATCATACCATTGTGCTAAATAAATGCCGTATTCCTGTTGTGCTTCATCAGGATTAGCGAGGGGATCGTGTACTAGAGGCTCAATTCCAAATTGCCTCAATTCAGTTACGATATCTGGTACGCGACTATTGCGTAAATCAGACACATTTTCTTTGAAGGTTAGCCCTAGAATCCCCAGACGAGCGCCTTTAATATGCACATCCGCTGCTATTAAGAGTTTGATGAGACGTTGTGCCAAAAACTGACCCATGCCATCATTAATGCGGCGACCCGCTAAAATGACTTGCGGGTGATATCCAACCTGTTCTGCTTTTGTAGTCAAATAATAAGGATCAACTCCGATGCAATGACCCCCTACTAGACCAGGAGTGAAGGGTAAAAAGTTCCACTTAGTTTGGGCAGCATCGAGTACATCTTTAGTCCGAATACCCAGTCGGTCACAAATTAAAGCTAGCTCGTTCATGAGAGCAATGTTCAAGTCGCGTTGGGTATTTTCAATAACCTTTGCTGCTTCTGCTACTTTTATGGAAGCAGCTAGATAAACGCCTGCATCAATAATAGCCGCGTATACTTTTGCTACCCGTTCTAATGTTTCAGCATCTTGTCCTGCTACCACTTTGAGAATTTTTTCAAGACTATGTGTTCGATCGCCGGGATTAATCCGTTCCGGTGAGTAGCCCAGCTTAAAATCAATCCCAGGTTGTAAACCCGATACTTTGGCTAAGATTGGCGCACAAATATCTTCTGTCACTCCTGGGTAGACTGTAGATTCATACACTACTACCGAACCGGGTTGTAGCACTTTGCCGATAGTCTCGGAAGCTTTAATAAGGGGGGTTAGGTTAGGTTTCTTGTCGCTATCAATCGGAGTTGGTACAGCAACAACAAAAAAGTTAATTTTTTCTAAATCAATTGCTTCTGATGTAATCTTAAGACTAGAAAGCTTGAGATCATCAGCCGAAACTTCACCCGTGTGGTCTATACCCTTCTTTAAATCTGTAATCTTTTCGAGATTGATATCAAAGCCAACAGTGTTGGGGAATTTTTTTGCAAAGGCTAAGGCAACGGGAAGACCGACATAGCCAAGACCAATTACTGCGATACGCTCATTCATAGTAGTAATTTGCTTGAATATTGAAGGTGATTAAATTCAAAATAAAGCGCCATTTCACAGCTATCATTTTTACAATTTATTTGTAGTTATAAGCTTTTATTTTAAATTCATTTTGATATAATCCCTAATTTATCTAAAATAATTTTCTTCTCAAGTTTGCGATTGGACAGAAATTCACAGTATGCCTGATAAGCTCCATCAAAGATTTGATTAGGTTTACAATCATCAACTACAATGATGCCTCCTTCATCAAGCAAGCTGTAAACTTTTTCTAATGCAGTTTTAACAGGAAGATATAAATCCACATCAATTATACAAAAGGAAATATTCGTAAGACTGTTGAAATCGAATTGATTAATATCTGCCTGGTAAGACTTCACTCTGCTGATTCCATTTTGTTGAATTGTATAATCAAACCATTTCTTTTTATTAACTCGAAATCCAGTATAGCGGTTTTTATCTTTAGCTCTGTTAAAAACCTCATGATTTATATCAAATTCAGTAAAGCCCGAAAATGTATCAATACAAATGTAGGGTTTCTCTATTCCTGAAAACTCCATGTGCTTGTTGAGAAAAACTGTGGTATGTCCACCCGCACATCCTATTTCTAGAATTGAACCTGACAAAGTTTTAGTTTGATCAAGGCAACTGCATAAAAAGCTCAATTGTGCGGGAGTGAAGTTATATCTGTAGGTGTAAAAAACATAATAATTCAGAGGAGTATAAAAGGCTAATTCTTTAAATAGCTTTAGAAACGAGGCAAACATTGTACTTCCCTGTTTTATTAATTTAAGCCAAGTATCTTGGCGAACGCAGGCGATTAGTTTTCATCTAGCCAAGCCTGAAACATTAGAATATCCCATAGATGATACTGCCAGTTGCGGTAAGGGGAGCTATCCCCAAGGGAATCGCTTGCTAAATGTTCCTCCCATTTCTGCCGAATCGGTTGGGGATGAAAAAAGCCTTCCTCGCGCAACCGATGTTCGCTCAGTAAGGCTTCTGCCCAATCTCTTAACTCACCCCGCAGCCAGTTGTCAATCGGAACGCCAAAGCCCATTTTAGGGCGTTCGATTAAGCTGGGCGGCACATACTTATACAAAACTTGACGTAATAGCCACTTGCTCTGCCCCTGATGAATTTTCAGAGGAAGTGGGATCTGCCAAACAAATTCGACAACTCTGGGCTCGAGAAAAGGCACTCTGGTTTCTAGACTCAAACCCATACTGGCTCTATCTACTTTAGTCAGAATATCGTCAGGCAAATAGGTGAGAGTATCTAGGTACATCATCCGCTGCGTAAAATCTGGCAGATCCACCCATTGTTTTAGGTCACTTAGAACTGTGGGGGGTTCGGTTCCTCCCACCACTAAGGATTCTGGGACTTTCCAATGGGATACTAGCTGCTGGTACATTGCTTCCGGGCTGGCAGAGGGCAAAATTTCTGCTAGTTTATGCAATTTATCACCCGGTAAGCGTTGCCTGAGTTGAGTCGGCAGCAATGGCTGAATTCGGGCAAAGTCACGGTTCCAAGTTTGAGGCGATCGCGCAGTTAAGACATTCGCCGCCGCTTGTCGCCAAGGTTGGGGGAAAAAGCCAATTTGCTGCCAAATGCGACGACCCCAGAAATAGCGGTTGTATCCGGCGAAGAGTTCATCTCCCCCATCCCCAGAAAGGCTGACGGTGACGTGTTGCTTGGCAAGCTGGGAAACTAGGAAGGTGGGAATTTGGGAGGAGTCGGCGAAGGGTTCGTCATACAAAGCCGGCAGTTTGGGGATGACAGCGATCGCTTCCTTTGGGGTAACGTAAAGTTCTGTGTGGTCAGTACCGAGATGCTGGGCGACAGCTTTGGCATATTGAGCTTCATTGTAAGCATCTTCATAGAAACCGATGGTAAACGTTTTCACCCGTTGACCGCTTTGCGCCTGCATCAAGGCGACGACGGTAGAGGAGTCGATACCCCCCGACAGGAAAGCGCCCAAGGGGACATCAGCTACTCTTCGCAGGGCGATCGCATCCTGTAAGAGTGCCTCCAGTTTTGCTACTGCTTCCGATGTCGTGCCAGTGAAGGGATTGGCAAGACCGAATTGGGCAACATCCCTTAGAGACCAATATGGTATCGGATCGGGGTGAGTTCCCGAACCGTTCCAGCTTAAAACTTGTCCGGGGGGCAGCTTGTAGATGCCTTGGTAGATAGAATAAGGCGCAGGAACGTAGTTATAGCGCACAAACAGTGCTAGGGCATCCCGGTTGATTTCAGCCTGAAAATGGGGATAAGCTTTCAGGGCTTTTAACTCGGAGGCAAATAAGAAAGTTTCGCCCAGCCAACCGTAGTAAAGGGGTTTTTCACCGAGGCGATCGCGCCCTAAATATAAAATTCGCTCCCGATTATCCCACAAGGCAAAGGCAAACATCCCGTTAAAATGCCTAATTGCCCGATCCAGTCCCCACTGGCTAAAACTTGCCAGCATCACCTCGGTATCGGAATGCCCCCGAAACCGATGGCCCAGGCGTTCCAGTTGCCGCCGTAATTCTAAAAAGTTATAAATCTCGCCATTAAATACAATCACGTAACGACCATCGGCAGACACCATCGGCTGATGTCCTTCGGGGGAAAGATCCACAATTGCCAGACGCCGATGACCTAAAGCAAGTCCCACTTCTGCATCGACCCACACGCCGCGATCGTCTGGCCCTCGATGCCGCAAGGTGTCCGACATTTTTTGGGCGATCGCCTGCATGGTGTCGGTACTAAATTGTCGAGAGGTGTCCCAAAAACCCGTGATGCCGCACATTTATTTTTTATAGCCTACTGCACACCAATAAGGAGCGCGATCGCTGAACGCTATTTTCTCTAACCCCGCTGATTCCATCATTTTTAAAATCTGATTTTTTGTAAATCTTTTTTCTAATTTTGTCCCAAACCGATCCAACGCATCTGTTTGCATTGTATAAAAGCTTTTGTCCTTATAATACGACAAAGGAACTGAATCAACATCTATACCGATCTTCTCTAAAATCACTGAAAATCGGGCTAGGGGTAGGTAAATAAAAAGGGCGATAACTTGGCTTAAGAAATAACGGATGGGAGCAGGCGAGCGCGATAGTATAAAACGCCCCATCTCACTAACTTTCCAGATGAGCCTGAACCACCAAGGTCTATTATCAAAAGCGTAGTATAAGTAAAGTAAAAAAGGACTTTTTTGCTTTAATTTAGCTACACAAGACTTAATCCCCATCTGCGTATCGGGTATATGATGCAACACTCCGATTGCATAGCCAAAATCTGCTGACTCATTATTTAAAGGTATAGTGTCAACACTAGCTAGATGAAATTGGCAATTTTGCTGTCCAACTAAATTTTTTTTAGCAACCTCTAAGGCAGCAGCGCTGGGATCTATACAGTGCAGTTCACCTACCCTTGGCGCCAGCAATTTTGCCCAACGACCGCTGCCACATCCAAGATCGAAACCAATAGAATTTGCTGGCAATACATCCCAAGGAAAAATGCAGAAGTGGTCGTTGAACATTGCTAGTTCTTCTTCTGGAGACAGTTCGGATTGGTCAAATCTGCTCCATTCATCACCAAATCCCTCAACAACTGCTTGGTCGATATTAGATTCCATAGAGTTGTTCTTCGTAAAGTTTCTCGTATTGATAAACTATTTTTTCAAGTGACAATTCCGTTTGAATTCGCTGTCTTGCTCTTGCACCCAGCTCAACCCGTGCTGAGCTTCCTATCTCAATCAAATCTACCCACGCCGCACATAATGCTTTTGGATCTCTTGGCGGTACTACTCGTCCCGTGTCTCCCACAATCCAAGCAGAATCGCTCACATCAGTCACCACACAAGGCACTCCACAAGACATAGCTTCGCCAATAATATTAGGAAAGCCTTCGCCATAAGCAGAAGAAGAGGTAGCAATGTCTAAAGCAGCCGCAATCCGGGATATATCTTGACGCTCTCCTAGTAAGTGTATCTTTTCACCAATATTTAATTGTTTAATAAACTGGTGTAAAACTTGGTTATTTCCATCAATTCCACTCCCAGCCAACAGGAAGTGAACTTCTGGATAAACTTTTAATAAAAAAGCAGCCGCTTGGAGAAAGGTAAGATGGTCTTTCATGGGATGAAAACGACCCAATCGACCAATGAAAAAAGTATTTTCAGCAAGGTTCAGCTCTGAGCGAACACTGAGGCGAGCTTCTACCGAGGGTGCAAATAGGTTTGTATCAAAACCATTGGGAATAATAATAGTTTTCTCAATATCGTAGCCAATTTGCTGATGATCGTCAGCACCGATTTTGCAGTTATAAATTATTTTGGCTGGCAAGCGAGATAAATAAGCTAGCAGTTTGATGATTAACAGAGTTCCGATTTTTGTATCGCTTCTTGGCAAAGCTGAGTGACGGACATTCCACAGCACAGGAACTCGTCCTGGCACAAAAGCACTAACTAATTGTGCAGCCAAGTTGCCGTGAGACAACCAACCTTGAATGAGACCGGGTTTGATATTGCGAATTGTGCTAATTATTCGCCAAATAGAAGCAATTGTAGGTCTTCCCGGTTTCATACCGATAGTGTAAACAGGAATGCCTAAAGCTTCTATGCGATCGCCCAAGGTGCCGCGATCCATCAAAGAAACTACAACTGAATTGAAGCGCTTTCGGTTCATCCTGGACAAGAGCTTATAAAGCATCATTTCAGCGCCGTCGCTAGGAAGCCCGGCGATGATGTGAACAACTCGGAAACTCTTACCCATACTCAAATTTCCCTTGAACCTTAGCACGTTCCAAAACCAGTGAGTAGACAATTCATGTAAGGCAGCGGTGAAATGAGGTATATCTGAGCGATCGCTCTACTTAACTGACTGCTCAAAGATATGGTTCATAACTTTCTCCGATACAAAAACCTGTTCTCTCTATAAATGATTGGATGTTCTTAATTGCCAGCAAGTTTTCACAATCTTCCGAAATATAATCCAATGGTAATTGCACAATTTTACCATGTTTAAGCTTGTATATACTGAATGCAGAAGATTTCAATATATTAAAAACATCGAATGTACTGTAATTATACTTGGCAAAATGCTGTTTCCAGGATTCAAAGTAAATGCACTCAGTTTTTTTAAGTATCTCCAATGCACCTTGGAAAACAAATTTCTCATATCCCTCTACATCAACCTTCAAAAGCTCGACACTTTCAAGCTTATCGACAAATAAGTCATCCAGCTTTTTAACCTCCACCTGTATACCTTGGCTTCCAGTAACTTCATTCTGCTCGTCTGAGCGTTTATTAGAAAATCCAACCAAACTATTTTTGTTACCGATAGCAATATTGAACAAATGTATGTTTTTTAAATCATTGATTTCTATATTTTTTTGTAGGTACTTGAATGTGGCTGGATGGGCTTCAACTGAAAATACTTTTCCAGAACTACCGACGATAGTAGCTGCTGTTAAAGTTAATGTTCCAATATTAGCACCAACATCAATTACCACATCTCCACTTCTAAGATAGGAATTAAAAAAAATTTCATCTTCCTCACCAGCATCAGGATCTACCCACTTATCTGCCGATCCTGAGGTAGGAAAAAATCGAAGCTGATATGACTTACATTTAATCGAGAATAATTGGCAAAAGCCAGACGCCCATAAAAGTCTTGAAATAATAAAAAGAAAAGGTCGCTTTTTTTGCCTTAATTTAGTTATAAAATATCTAATAGAACTCATATATTTCTTACTTTATATTAGCTTAAAATCTGACGATACTTGGCATACATCTTTTATATAAAACACATACCCCAAGGGCATAAATAATACTACTAAAATTCTCCTCTTAGACTCGATGAGTATTTTTAGAGGGTTAATGCCTGCATGGAAAGAAAATCGAATATAATTAATTAAGTTTCTAAATTTCTTTGTCAAAGGAACATTCAAAGAAAGATATTCTTGATAATATAGCCTCGTTCCTTTGGGGCTTTTAGCACGTATTTCTATAGAAGATACCGTAAGTCCATCTGTCAAATATTCTACAACTTGCAACTTCTCATTCACATATCTAGTTTTGTATTTAGTAGAAATCCTATTCCAAACAAGCCCCTCAGCCAGAAATTTTTCTCCCTGAATTTCTGGAAAAGGAAACTCTTTTAATACATCTATTCTATGAAAACCCCATTTCTCCCCAGCTAAACCACATTTTACTTGCATTTCGATTTCGTTAGAGTCGATCGCATCAACCGGGAATGGGTTTCCCAATACCCTGCCGTGTTTATCCATACAAAGGGCGGTAACACCTACAAATTTATCTTTTTCATCTTCTGAAATGGAGTCCCAGTGATATTTGAAACGCTCTAAAGTATTCGGCACACAAATATTATCAGAATCAAAACACAAAAACAATTCTCCCTTTGCTAACCGCACAGCATGATTGCAAGCGACGTGCTTACCAGCATTTTCTTGATAAATGTAGCAAATGGGAAAGTCAGCTATTTGTTGCCACTGCTCTACCAATTCACGGGTATTATCAATAGAGCCATCATCGACAACCAACCACTCAAAATCACGATAAGTTTGTGCTTTCAAGCTTTCATAAACCCGGTGCAGAGTATAGACGCGGTTATAGGTGGGAGTACAAACGGTAAATTGAAAGCGATCGCTCTGCTTAACCTCTTGCTCAAAAGTGCTTTTCATGCCTTTCTTTCAAGAACCAATCTTTGATGTAAACCAAGTATCCTAAGGGCAGCGCTACAAACCACAATATTTTTCCTAATCGTGTTTTAATTCCTTCAAACTGTTTAAGTATAGTAACACCTACATGAAAAGAGAAACGACTGTAGTGAACCGCTGAACGAAAAAAAGTTAATGGCGCATACCGAAACCACCCTATATCTTCATTCAGAGAACTTGCGTGTGCAAAGGCAGTCCCCAAAGCGTGTTTTGAGCCAACTGTAGTGCGCGTTAAACCATCAGGCAAATATTCAACTATTTTGAGTACCTCATTAACAAAGCGTGTCTTAAAATTATTGCGGGCGATCGCGTTCCAAACCAAGGATTCTCCAATCAATTTTTCTCCTTTAAGAACCGGGAAAGGAAACCTGCTTAAAATTTCAGTTTTGTCAAATCCCCACTTATCTCCTTTGACCTTAAATTTATAGTGAATTTCTAAATAGTCTGAATCAGTTATTTCCTGGGGAAACCTAGTACCAATTAATTTTCCATTTCGCTCCTCACATAGACAAACTACAGATGAAAAAATACTTTTTCTGGGTTCTGGAATAGAGTCCCAGTGATATTTTAATCGTTCTAAGGCTTCTGGCACGCAAGCATCATCAGAATCAAAGCACAGAAACAGTTTTCCTCTAGCTTCTTGTACCCCGCGATTCCAAGCAATGTACTTTCCGCTGTTTTCTTGGTAGAGATAGCGAATTGGAAAGTCAGCTTCTTTGTGCCACTGCTCTACCAATTCACAGGTATTATCAGTAGAGCCATCATCAACAATCAGCCATTCAAAATCACGATAAGTTTGTGCTTTCAGGCTTTCATAAACCCGATGAAGTGTATAAGCGCGGTTATAGGTTGGGGTGAAAGCTGTAAACACATATTGATAGTTTTGTTCGGGTTCTATCCTCTGTTGCTCTTGCTCTCCCATCCCTATGTTTCTCCTATCACCTCACTAATCACTGCCTCCCACATTCCCATTACTGTTTCTAAACTAAATCGCTGCGTTACCTCTGGCGCACGGGCAGCTAGACGCTGGCGCTCTTCCTCGTCAGACATCAATTTGTCCATCGCCGCAGCCAAAGCCTCTGCATCGACCTTCGACACTAAGATACCATCTACGCCATCTCGAATAATTTCTCTTGGCCCGCTAGGGCAGTCTGTCGAAATGACGGGTAGCCCACAAGCCATTGCTTCGCACAAAGCCATCGGGAACCCCTCAAAGCTAGAAGACATGACAAATAGATCCGCCTGCTGTAGAAATTCATAGGGATTCTTCACCACTCCTGGAAGATAAACGCGATCGCCCAATCCTAACTCTTGGCGTAGAGATTCCAGTTCTGGACGTAGTTCTCCCTCTCCCAAAATTGTCAATGTCCACTGAGGATGACGATCTTTTAATTTGTCAAAAGCTTGTAGCAGTAGGTCAAAACGCTTTTCTTCTGCAAAACGCCCCAGAGCAATTACGGCTGGCTTAACCAACTGCTGACCGAATGGATTTTTCTCAAACTTTGGTCGCAAGACTGGATTGGGAATTATAGAAATTCGATTTTGTAGCTGAGGGGAAAAAAAATTTTGTGCAGCTTGGCTGAGAACAACAATTTTATCTGCCCTTGGATAAGTCCATTGGCGCAGTTGCTCCCAAATCTTACTTATGGGACATGCTGTTGGGTCAGTATGTACTGACACCACTACTGGCAAATTTAGTCCCTGTGTCGCTAACAAAGTAATCACATTTGTTTCATCTATGAAACTTAGCACCACATCTGGATTGCTATAAAAAATAGCTTGTCGCATCACATAAATACGTTTCAAGTTATTCCACAAGCCAGCTAATAGATTTCCAGAAGCCCCTGCTATTTCCAATGGTATGTGTAGCACAGATTTTTCTAAATCATAGAAAGGAGGTTCTGAACCATCATCGATAGTCAATAGAGTAACTTTCCATCCTTTCCTAGCCCAATAGTTAACTATAATTGACATCACCCGTTGGGCTCCGCCGCAGTCCATACTAGCAATAACCAGAGTGATTTTCATATCCTCACTTTATTTTTTATCTATAGCTATATAGTCAACTAGAAGTTTCATACCCGCCTCGACTGACCATTCAGGGGCAAAAACTAAAGACGATAATGCTTTGGAAATATCAGCTTGAGAATGTTGAATGTCGCCAGTCCCTACGGGTAGGAATTGAATTTTTGAATACCATTCCGGAAAACAACTTTTCAGAATATCTACAAGTTGCAGAATAGAAGTTGACTTATTAGTAGCGATGTTGCAAGTTAGGCAGGAGCCAGCCATAAGGGGAGTTGTTAAAGCTGTGGAAAACGCTTTAGCCACATCTTTAACGTAGATAAAGTCTCGTGTCTGAGTTCCATCACCGTAAATTGTTAAAGGTTGGTTATACCGCATAGCTGATACAAATTTGGAGACAACGCCAGAGTAAGGCGAGTTAGGTACTTGCCTGGGACCAAATACATTGAAAAGTCGCAATACAATTGTTGACATACCCAGCTGCTGAGAAAATAATCCAGCGTATTTTTCGCTCGTAAGTTTTTGTAAACCGTAAGGAGAGATAGGATTAGTTTCTCGATCTTCTGAAATGGGCAATTTAGCTTGATTTCCGTATACGGCGGCAGAACTAGCGAAAACTAGCCGGGGAATCCTTAAACTCTGGCAAATTTGAATGACGCTAATTGTTGTAGAGAGGTTATTAGAATGCCCTTTTATCGGTTCTTTCCAAGATTCGCTAACTGATGGTATCGCCGCTAAGTGGGCAATTCCATCAACTGGGGCGAGAAAATCTTCTGGTTGACATTCCAGGATATCTTTTTTAATCAATTTTAAACTTGGATGTTGAGGGAGGTTCTTTAAGCTACCAGTTGCGAGATTATCAACTATGGTGACAGTATGACCCTCTATCAAAAGTTGTTCTGCCAAGTGAGAACCGATAAAACCTGCTCCTCCAGTAATAATAAAATCCATGAGATTAACGCAATAATTTTTACAATCCGGGCGCAACTTGAGATAATATCTAAAAAACTTTTTACCTATTTTTTTTCTGCATCAAAACTGACTTCTACGCTTAATTCCGCACTTCACGGCAAATTTAAGCTTATCCTGCCAACTTAAATCGGCGGACTTGCTTAAAGGCGACTGCCAGAATGTTTTCCACGTCCAAACTCCTAATTCGGTTGCTGCACTGCAAAAGTAAAACCAGCGCTGACCAAGAATGTTTGCCAGTGCCAGTTCATTGTAGGTCAAAACTTTTGCGTTTGCCTTTTTTAGTTTAAGAAGCCAGTTATGACCTTGTTGGATATAATCTTTAGTGACCGGAAAAGTCAAAATTCGGATGGATTCATGGAGGTCTGCCTCTGGCGCTGTCGGTTGAATCCCCAAGGTTGCCAGCTGAGCTAGTCGGATATGTTTTGCCGCTGCTTGCTGATCATTGCTACAACTTTGCGTTACCTGGTTGGGATGCGTGCGATGAAGCATGAGGACTTCCGCAAGATTTGCCAGGGGAAAATGTTTTGATGCCTTTACCCATAATCCATAATCCTCGCAATATTTGTGGGCAGGATCGTAAGATAGGTTCGCCTTAACCAAGAACTCTCTACGCATCAGTACGGTAGGCTGAGAAAAAGCTGTGGTGAATAGCAATCGACATCGAAGCGTTGCATTATCAGTTGGATACTTTTCAACGTAAGAATATTGACCAATTGTTTTATGCCAACCTCCACAAATTCCCACCTCTGGGTTTGCCTCCATAAAGGTAAATACCTTGGCAAAGCGTTCGGGTAGGCAAATATCATCAGCATCCATCGTGGCAAAGTATTTACCCTGCGCTAGTTCCAATCCTCTATTGAGTGCTATAGCCAGTCCACTATTATCTTGGTAATAAACTTTTATTCGGGGATCGAGCTGTTCGTAACGGTGGAGGATGGCGCTAGTGCCATCTGTTGAACCATCATTAATAATAATAAATTCAAAATCGGTAAACGTTTGATTGAGAATACTTTCAATTGCTTTTACTAAATATTTTTCACCGTTATACACACCCATAGTTACACTGATAAAAGGCGTCATTGCCTATTCACCTACTTCTTGAACAACAACTTAATTTTTTTTTCTAGCTGCTCCCAGATTCTGCCCCAAAGATAGGGTTTATATCTGAGCTTACACTTGAGTGCAAATTTCAATTTCTGCTGCCAAGTTAAATCCGCAGATGCACTTAAAGGTGACTGCCAGAAGGTTTCCCACATCCACCATCCCAACTTTGTCGCTGCATTGCCAAGAGAAAACCATAGCTGACCGAGAAACTTTGCCAGTGCTAGTTCATCGTAGCTCCCTGTTTTCTCGTTTTCTGCTTTAATCTTGTAGAGCCAGGTATGAGCTTGGTTGACAAAATCATTGGTCAGCTCAAAGCTCGACATACTCAAGGCGTAGTGGAGGTTTAATTCATCTACTGTAGGTTGAATACCTAAACTTTTTACCTGCTCTAACTGGATGTATCTGGCTAATGCTATCTGGTCTGTCCTATGGCGCTGCCACACTTGATTGTTGTGTATTCGATAGAGTAATAAGACTTCTCCAATATTGGCTAGCTTGCAATATTTTGAAGAGCGCACCCACAGTTCATGATCTTGAGCATATTTGTAGGCAGGATCGTAGGAAAGACCAGCTTTTAAAAAGAGGTCTTTACGCATGATTATAGAAGGGTGAGCTAATGCGGTTTTAAATAACAACCAACACCGAATATTTTTGTCGTCTGTAGGATAATGCCAAATGTAACTGATGCCTTCACTAATAAATTTAATCCAGCTTCCACACACTCCTACTTCGGGGTGGGCATCCATAAAAGCAACTTGCTTGGCAAAGCGATCGCGTAGACTAATATCATCAGCATCCATCCTGGCAATATACTTTCCCTTAGCTAGGGCTATTCCCTTATTGAGGGAACAAGTTAAGCCAATGTTTTCATCATTGCGGATCGGTAAAATTCGAGAATCCTGTTTGGCATAAGCGGTGAGAACTTCCCAGGTACTGTCTGTGGAACCGTCGTCAATGATAATAAACTCGAAGTCAGTGAAGGTTTGGTTGAGGATGCTGTCTACAGCTTCGCGCAGGTAGCGATCGCCATTGTAGACACTCATCACTACACTAATCATTCTAGGCTGTTCAGACATTCTGAGCGCTCCTCTAACCACAAACCCAGACACAGTACAGTCCATACCTGCTGTGAAGCCAAATTTGGCAAGGCGGCGAGACAACCAGGAAGTAGAGCCACCAACGGGCTACCTGGTTTACAAACACGCTGTAGCAGATTTTGTACATCCGGTCGCCGTATCCAATTCCACACAGGTGCGCCAAATCCTTGTTTTGAGCGCTTTTGCAAGGCATCGGGCCACAAATTACTACAAGACTGGCGTAGTAGATACTTCAGCGTGCCATCTTGAAACCGCAATTGCCAAGGCAGACTCAACACAAACTCAACCAAATCTACATCCAGAAATGGCACTCTAGTTTCTAAACCGTGAGCCATCGCTGCCCGATCCACCTTGACCAAGATATCACCGGGCAAGTAGCACTGTAAATCGAAATCAGTTGCTCGATCCAGAGATTTCACATCTGGCGATGGCTGGTATTGACGAATTGCCGCAGCGGTTTCCGGAATTTTTTGACTGCCCCATAATTGAGAACGATTTGTGTTTAACCCCGTAGAGATGGCTAGATGATGTTCCCAAAGGTCGGGGTAGCGGCGCTGATAACTCGCTCCGTAATGGGCATAAACAGCAGCATCCTTTTGGGCTGCAAAGGGCAGACCCAGTTTTGTCAGTACGCGCCATGCCAAAGCTATCAGGTGTAACCCTGTAATCCTACCGATACCCGACTTACTTCCATGACTGGCAAACAACCAGCGATACCAGTCATAACCGCCGAATAATTCATCGCCGCCGTCGCCTGACAGTGCTACCTTGACGTGACGACGTGCAAATTCAGCGAGGCAGTAGGTGGGGATATTGGAAGAGTCCGCAAAAGGTTCATCATAAACCGCCGTCATACGTTCCAGCATTTCCCCTACCGGAATCGACACTTGGATTTCCTGGTGGTTGGTTTGATAAGCTTGTGCCACAGACCGTGCGTAGGGCAGTTCATCAATCAAGTCGCCAAAGCCTACGGCAAAGGTAGAGACAGGCTGATTGGCGTGCTGAGTCATTAAGGCGACAATTGTACTAGAATCTAGACCGCCACTCAAGAACGCTCCCACAGGGACATCTGCGACCATTTGCCGTTGTACAGCTTGAGCAATTAGGAAGCGTAGTTTCTCAATTAGTTCCTGGGGGTCAGAGGTTGGCTGCTGGGAGTAGGTTGGTTGCCAGTAAGACCATTGCCGCAGTTGCCCGTTTTTCCAAGAAAGAGCATGACCGGGGCGTAGGGTGTGGACGTTTTCATAAATGGTTCGGTTTGGCGGCACGTAGAGTAGAGCCAGGTAGGCATCTACGGCAACTAGGTCGATTTTTGGCTGAATTAAGCCGGAAGCGACTAAAGCTTTAATTTCAGATGCCAGAATGCAAGCCCCTTGGGACGAGCAAGCCCAATACAGGGGTTTTTCGCCAATGCGATCACGTGCCGCAAATAATTGTCGCTCAACACTATCCCAAATTACAAAGGCAAATTGACCGTTGAGGCGAGTTAGCATTGCCTCGCCATGCGCTTGATAGGCACGCAGCAGCACTTCTGTGTCTGAGTTGGTCCGGAAATGCCATCCCTGTCTTTCCAAGTCGCGGCGCAACTCGCGGTAATTGTAAATTTCGCCATTGAATACAATCCAGTAGCGTTCTGTCTCTTCTGTCATGGGCTGGCTGCCCCCAGACACATCAATGATACTTAGCCTAGTGTGACCGAGGTGACAATTAGGCAACTGGATACAAGTTTGGGCATCGGGACCACGATGCTGTAGGCTTTCTGTCATGCGTGCGATCGCGCCTTCTGAAATCTCCTCTGTGTTCGAGACAATTACCGCAATACCGCACATATCAGCTTAAACCCATCTGCTGGAACGCCATCTCAAAGCGTTTGTGCCAAGTATGCTCACTCCTAGCACGCTGCATCCCCGCCAAACGAATGCGCTCTCGTTCCTCATCATGGGCTAGATAATATCGAATTTTATCAGCCAAATCTTCCGGATCAGTGTAGCAAACAATTTCCTTACCTATCTCAAAAAACTCCTCCAATTCTTCCATATACTCCACCATATAAAAGCCGCCACTCATGGGAACTTCAAAATCCCGCAGTCGCACTTGTAGGATACGCTGATCTGTCAGATGAGTGTTACCGCAGGTAGAGAATCCGAGGTTAATCTTAGAACGACTGTACATTTGGATCATTTCCAGATCCGAGAGGGTGCTGCCCAAAATTTCAGGAGGTAACGCGACGGTTGTGGAGAAGGAGTCTTGTTCTCCAGATGGGGATGAAAGCATCTTTTGGAAACTTTGCCGCACTGCTTGCCACCCTTGGGGTGTCAATAGCCTTTTGCCGATGTAAAGCGCTCGTTGCCAGGAAATTGCTTGCATAGCTGTCTTCGTCTCTGGGGAAAAGTTTTGCCAACCATACCCCCACACCCGGACATCGATGCCTCGATCTAGCAGGTATCTGATGTATTGTGGGCGATCGCCATAAGCTTGCCCGACAAAAGTAACGTCAAATTCTTTTGACAGATCGTAAGGCTTATAGATATTAGGATTAGCTGCTTCCTGACAGTAAATCGGTCTGGCTCCCATTGCTATGTAATCTTGGAGTCGAAATTTCTCCGGCACCAAGCACCAGTCATAATGGGGAGAAATCTCACTAACTAAATTTAATTGATAGGAGCCATTACAGTACCAGTTTACCGTTGTAATTCCCATCGCCTGAATTTCATCTATAGCTTCAGGCAAGATATGCAAATCGTAAAAGTAACTTAACAACAAATCTAACTTTTTATAACTATGTGCTTCCTTAACTTGCCGCAGTAGTTCTTCCCCAACTTTTTTTCTACTTTTTTCTATTAAAAATTTGCGCTTATTAGCATCTGAATAAAAATAAATATGGAATACCTTTTCCAAGTCATACTTAAATTTTGTTACCTCATGCCCCATATCTTTAATAGGTAGGCATAGATTAATGTTCCATAAATTTGATTTAAATTCAAAGTTAGGTGTATCGGGTGCAGCGTAAAATATGTGCATTTAGGCTTTACAAATTCCTACTACTTTTTCTCAAAAAATAAATACATTTCACTACCGTTTTTATCTCTTTTTCTATTTTTCCATTCTTCTGCTACCTTTTTTTCAAAATTTGAGTTTACCACCCACGAAAAGGGATACAAAATCATTAATAAGATAAACCTACAGAAATGCTTTAAACTTTTGCGTCTATTTTCTCTGGCGGTTTCTAAAATTAACGCTGGATATCTTATTATGTATAATACTAACAATTTCGCTATTATAAATTTTAATTTTATTTTTGATAAGTTGTCTTTAGCCTGTAAAGGTGGATTGCCCAGCTCTAGAATATATTTAACAGCTTCGTCCATAATCCAGTCAAGCGCTCCATAATATTGATTGGCATAATAATCTATAACTAACTTAAAATTATATTTTGTTGCAATTGAAGTGAATTGCTCTGTATTTAATCTTCTTAAATGTCCTGGTTCTTCAAAAAAATAACAATTTTCCCTTTCCGAATTTGCATCATTCTTTACTAAGGAAGCAAGCTGGTGTTCAAAACTACCTTCGTTCCCGCAGGGTAAAATATGTAATATTCTTGATTTTTCTTGGGAAAAACCTTGCATTTGTTCCCAAACCTCAAACAGGTTGTATACATGTTCAAGAACATGATGAGTAAATAAAAAGTCAAATTTTTTACTGGCGAACTTTTCATCAGAAGATACAAAAAATATGCAATTAGGAAATTTTTCTCTAGCATTGTCTATAGCTACCAGGCTAATATCGGTTCCGTAAACATTCCATTGGGGTAACGCTTGCTTGATTACATCTGTAAAAATGCCGTTGCCACAGCCGAAGTCTAATGCGTCTCCGGTTTCTGGTAGGGGGAGATTTTTGAGTATTTCCAAAACTCTTTGTTTCTTTTTTTCAGGCCATTCTTCCATGTAGCCATCAGAGTACCTGTGTTCGTAAAACTCTATTGATGTGTTTTTATCTGTCAGATTTATATCCATTTTGTGTGCGAAATTTTAATGGCGATAACAATTCCAATCCTTGTGCAACTAGGTTGTTTTATCCGTCATCCTCTAACTTCATCGCTAGTGTCGCTCATTAGCGATCGCTAATCACATTGCATCAAACGTGTCAAAAATTTGCCATCTAATGTCCGGCAGATACAGAGGCACTAGCCAGTTCCTCAACTTTACCCCCCTTTCTTAGTAGCAAGAACATGATAGCCAAAATGCAATAACTCTGCCGAGCCGCTATCTTTAGAACTTAATCGTTCCAACATCATTAATACCACACGCAAGGCAAGGCGTTCCCAGAGGCGAGGGCGCTCCTTAGCGTATTTTTCAGCAATGTAAGGGAGGCGATTAATTTCCTGGGCAAGGTACTCAAAGAAATTCCCATTTGCCTGTATCTCCACAAGTTCAAAACCATAAGCAGAAAGATGGGTTTCATAAAAATAGCGATTAAACCCAGTATAAAAATGATAGGGTGCAAAATGAGTCAGACTGCAAAAGGGTGCAGTGATAATCAGTTGCCCTCCACTCCGCAATAAACGAGAAAATTCTTTGAGTGCTAATAAAGGATTGGGTAAATGTTCAAATACCTCTATGCACATAATGGCATCAAAAGATTCATCTGGTTCTGGAATTGCCACAATATCAGACACAATATCTAATTCGTTTTGGTTCCAAGAACCCATTTGCAATCCTTTATTATCACCTTTCCCATCATATCGGGCAAAATCTTGAGCTACATAGTTAAGATGGGAACAAAATTTTTTGAACTGCTGCTCTCCGGCTCCAGCATCAAGAATGCGCGAATCATCAGGTATTTGCTTCAGACTTTGCTCCAGCCAAGCTACACGATTGAATTCATTGAACGTTCCGGCTCTTAACATTACTTTTTCTATACTTTTTTCAAGAATTTTTTAACTTCAAAATATTTCCTTATATTTAAATATTTAAAATTTTATTTAATAAGTTTCTAAATCTAGTTTTAATTATTGAAATACGCGACCCTGATAAGGGTTTAGGAGGGATATCTAGAATATTAAATACCAAGTCATTTAAATTAGATGTTTTTACAGAATCAAGATTGCCCGACCATTCAAAACCTTCAAAAAAACAAAATTTTAAATCATTGATTAAACCGAAATACTCTTGACGCAAAGTTTCATAAAAAAGATGATGAACTGGTTGAAAACTAGAAATCGATGTTTGGCTTTTATTCATCCAAAAAAGTTTTCCATTTTTATATTTTACAAATGTTAAATGTTCAGGAAAATTATAGATATAATCATAGTAAATAGTTGGATATTCTAAATATCCAGCTTTTCCAACTCGATTTATTTCCCTAACAAATTCATCCACATTATTTATATGTTCAATAACATGAGAACATATGATGTAATCAAATTCTTTATTTTTAAAAGGAAATCTGTCACCTTTATAATATATAATTTTTTTATCGGTTTTTAAAGGATATACATATCCTCTTTGAGCTTCAGCCATATCTGGCGAATCAAATTCGTACTCAAGCAAAATATCTGCTCTTGGATGAGGATTACCCCCAGGTCCTATTTCTAGAACTCTATCAGATGGCTTAATTGACTTGATTAATTCAGGAAAAAACATTTTTTATTTTATTTCAATCAATATAGTGAACTAACGCTTAATAATACATCATTTTAAATTATTAAAATAGGTTAAGTAAATTTAAAACCTTATAAAATAAGAAATTGAAGTATTTGGAATTTAAATACAAGTGATCTCCAGTAACTTTATTAACGGTGTCTTTGATTTTAAAAAAGCCATTTTCCCTCATAAAATTTTCAACTTCTTTTTTTAAAGGTTGCCCTTGATATAGACTTATATGCTCTACTTCTAGCCATATAACTTTGATTTTTTTTAAAAACTTTCCAGCACCCTTAAGCACTTTTAATTCTGCGCCCTGAACATCCATATGAAGAAAGTCAATCACTTCAATATTGTAGTATTTACAAACATTGTTGAGAGTATCTGTTTCTACCTCAATAACTTCGTTGAACTTACACCAAGGCCAATATTGTATATGCTGATCTGGTGGAAGCAGAGAGCTAGATTTATTACCGTAGTCCCAATCATTACTCCTGGATAAATTATCTGGGTTTCCTGAAGATACATAAAAGGCAGCTTTACCTCTTTTGTCAGATAGAGCAACAGGCAAAACTTCTACGTTTTTTGTTGAATATTTTTCTAGATTAGTGTACAAAATTGGTAGGTTTTTTGGCAAAGCTTCAATTGAATAAATTTTAGAATTAGGAAAAAGTTTGGCATATTTAATTGAATCTTCTCCCTCGCAACTACCAATATCAAATATTGTCAATTTAGAATGAGTATTAAAAAGTATTTTTAGTTCCTTTTCGATGGGAGAAGGCATTTTTATATAATCATCTCTTGTAAAAATCATCTTTATCTTTAAATTTACTTAACGTTAATAGTATTGTAAATATCGATATTTAGGGAATTTAGTATTATACCAACATTAGAATTTTTTAGTAATTCAATTTTATCAGTATATTCGGCAATTTCTAAAACACCAGTATTTTCAACATAATGAAATGACTGGTTACGGCTAGAAAGTCCCACAATTATTGAATAACGCCCTGCCCCTAAAATAACTGTTTCTTCACGAAAAACTGCTTGATATTCTCCAGGAACTAACGACCAGGGTTTACTCCAACAGGTTCTGAGTGGAATCTCATCACTTGTCCGAAATCCCAAAGCTATAATAAAATGTTCGATTTTTTCATTAATAGTGAAATATACTCTAATTTGCCAGGGTTGCCCGATGGGTATTGTAGTTGCTGGATTGCCAGATTCATCCTCAATAATAAGTTTATGAGCATAACCTGGTGTACTTCCATTTTTTGGATGTTGTATCGGATAAATAGCTTGGCTATTCTCTCCCCCCTCAAGGTACTTTCTCAAAACTGTTTCGGTATTGCTTATAATCTCAATTTGTCCTTGATTGAGCAAAATAGAACTTTTGCATAGTTTACGAATAACAGGCATGTTATGGCTCACAAATAAAACCGTTCGTCCTTCTCTACTCACATCCTGCATTTTTCCCAAACATTTCTTCTGAAATTGGGCATCCCCCACTGCAAGCACTTCATCTACTACCAAAATTTCTGGTTCCAAATGCGCTGCTACTCCAAAAGCTAGCCGCACGTACATCCCAGAAGAATAGCGCTTTACGGGAGTATCGATAAACTTTTCTACCTCTGCAAAAGCGACAATTTCATCAAATTTCTTTTTTATTTCTGCCCTGCTCATCCCCAGAATTGCACCACTGAGATAGATATTTTCCCTACCAGTTAATTCTGGGTGAAACCCTGTTCCTACTTCTAGGAGAGAACCAACTCGACCCCGTAAAATGGCCTCTCCTGTAGTTGGCGGCGTAATTCGGGATAATATTTTTAATAGCGTACTTTTCCCAGCGCCATTTCTGCCGATAATTCCGACTACTTCACCTGGATAAATATCAAAATTAATATCTTTTAATGCCCAAAACTCTTCCATCTTAGGCTGGGCAAATTTACCTTGCCAGAGTTTCTGAACACCCTCGACTAACTCCTCTCGCAACGTTCGGTATGGCTTTTTGTCTTGAGAACGGATGCGGTACATCTTTCCCAACTCTCTGACAGAGATAATTGGCTCCATGCTCATACCTAAATAAAATCTGCAAAACTGCGCTCAACTTGCCGAAACACAGTTAAGCCGATGGGAAAAATGATGACTGAGGTAACGGCGCTTATCCCTAATCCCATCCCACTAAAACTTCCTTGTCCCGACACTGCAAACCGGAACGCCTCAATTAGCCCGGCCATCGGATTCAAATAATACAACAGTCGCAGTGACTCTGGCACGATGCTGACAGGATATACGATAGGTGAAGCATACAGCCAAATCTGTAAGAAAAATGGTATTATATACCGAAAATCGCGGTAGCGGACATTTAACCCTGCCAGCAACGTACCCACACCCCCTGCTGAAATCATTACTACAATCATGACTAGAGGAATTAGCAGCAAACTTCCTGTTGGTCTAAGACCGTAAATATAGGTCAGCGGCAGGAGAATAAACAATGACACCGCAAAATCAATCCAAGCTGAACCGACAGCGGCAAAGGGAATTACCAAACGGGGAAAATACACCTTAGTAATCAAATTTCCATCGGCAATGATACTATTTGCCGCTCGTTCCATACCCTGAGAAAACAAGCTCCATAACACCAGTGCGGAGTAGGAAAATATCGCATACGGGATGCCATCAGAGGGTATTTTGGCGAAGCGACCAAACACGACGGTAAATATCAGTGTCGTCATCAAAGGCTGCAACACTACCCAAACAACGCCAATTACCGTTTGCTTGTACCGCACGCTGACTTCCCGCGCTGCCAGGATATACAGCAAGTCGCGATAGTCCCAGAATTCTCGGAGCGAGTCAACCAGAGACTGATTGCCGGGACGAATGATAATTTTTTTGTCGCCTGTTTGCACTCAGACACTCCTAAAGCTCGTACCGCCTTTTCTGGTCGCTGCTTCATAAAGATTAGCAGTAACGTGAAAGAGGTGTAAACCTGACAAATAGGTTGTCTACACGAAAAACTGAGATTATTAACTATGTTTTACCAGCGTTATGATGCTTAAGAGTTGCTGGTAGCCTGCCTAAAATGAGTTTTCCATGCCCAAGCGCGTTATTTTTCCCTCTGTATATCGACTAGGACAACTCAGCCTAGATGGATTTGTTGCCTGGTTTGCTTGCAGCTTTGCATTTTGGCTCCGCTTTGATGGAGCGATCGCTTTCGATCATCAAGCCTTGGCATGGATTCTACCACTGGTTGCCATTCCCGGACGGCTGCTTGTCCAAACTGGTTTTGGCTTGTATCAACAAGTGTGGCGTTTGTTCGGTCTTAAGGATGCGATCGCACTTTTCCAGGCAGTCACCGTCTATTCCCTCCTGGTTTTAGCGATGACCCGCGCCATCTTTCCTAGCTTTATGCCGATTTTGGGGATTCCCCTGAGCATTGCTGCGATTGACTGGAGTTTTTGCCTGCTCTTGATGGCGGCTCTGCGCTATGCTCGTCGCTGGTCAGTTAATCACCCGCAGATGCGATCGCGCTTTTCACAGCCTCAGCGGGTGTTGCTGGTGGGTGCGGGGATGGCTGGGAGCCAAATTGTCCAAGAAGCGCGACAAAATCCGCACCTGAATTTAGAAATCGTCGGATTTGTCGATGATGACCCGACTAAGGTGGGTCGCAAGGTGGAAGGGGTGCCAGTTCTGGGATCTTCTGAGCAGATGGTAGCGATCGCTTTAGCGCTGAATGTTGATGAAGTGTTGATTTCCATGCCTTCTGCCAGTGCTGCCAAAATCCGCAAACTGCTTAATTTCGCTGTTGGCACTAATCTGAAACTCAAAGCTTTACCGGGACAGGCAGAAATTTTACGCGATCGCACTCTGACCCCGCAAGCCAGAAAAATCCAAATTCAGGATATCCTGGGACGACCGGAAATTCGCCTGGATCTAGCGACCGAGTTTTCTGTGCAGTTTCCCAGTGCGCGATCGCAATTTAAAAATCGTACCGTCCTCGTCACTGGTGCAGGTGGCACCATCGGCTCAGAGATTTGTCGCCAACTCTCCAGACTGGAACTTAAAAATTTATTGCTTCTAGGAAGAGGCGAAAACAGCATTTTTAATATCGAACAAGAATTAAGGCGAGACTTCCCCAATTTAGTTACCACCCCCTTAATTGGAGATATTCGCTCTTTTCCCCGAATGCAGGACATATTCAACACCTGGAAACCAGAAATTGTCTTTCATGCTGCCGCCCACAAACACGTACCATTGATGCAACATAACCCCACAGAAGCCATTGAAAATAACGCCCTTGGTTCTGCCCAATTAGCAGCTTTAGCTGATGCCTGCAAAGTAGAAACATTCGTCATGATTTCTACAGATAAAGCTGTTGACCCCTCTAACTTTATGGGCTTAAGTAAACGCTTAGCAGAACTCATGGTCAAAGCATATGCCACCAAAAGTCACACCCGCTTTCTTGTCGTACGATTTGGCAACGTTTTAGGCAGTCGCGGCAGCGTCGTGCCTATATTCCAACAGCAAATTGCCAGAGGCGGCCCCGTTACCGTCACCGACAAGTCAATGACCCGCTACTTTATGACCACTCCTGAAGCCGCGCAGTTGGTAATTCACAGCCTTGCCGTGGGAAAATCAGGGCAAACTTTAATCTTAGATATGGGTCAGCCAGTCAACATTTTTGAACTAGCCGAACAAATGATTCACTTGGCAGGTCTTACCCCAAATATTGATATTCCTATCTGCATCACTGGTTTGCGTCCAGGGGAAAAATTACATGAATCTTTAATAAATTCTCATGAAAAAGTCATGCTTACAGAACATCCCAAAATTTTGGCAGTTTTTAGTCACTTGCCCCCAGCAGAAGCAGCATTATCAGAGGTCATAACTACTTTAAAAGAAGCCATAACAAATCGTTTATCGGCTGATGAACTGTGGGCAGTGGCTCAAAAATGTATACTTACCCTAGAAGCCAGAATTTCTAAGATATAATTTTTTTACATTCATCAAAAATTTTTACATATAATTGAGTTTTATATAATAAGTATTGTCAATCATCCATGAGTGTAGTAAGCATTTAATAAAACTCGATCGCCACCAGCAAGGGCAGTGGCACCCCAAAAGACACATAAGATAAACTATCTACCAAGGGTCATGAAGAATGTCTCTCTAGAAGCTAACGGTAGAATTTTTTTCATTGCCCACTTGCACATCGCGCATTAGAGGAAGAACTTTCCATGACCAATTTCACTCCTAAAGTAAAGCGACTGAATACAGGCGGGCAGGATCAGGTAAAGCTTGGTGTTGCTCTGCAAAAACAAGGGCGGATGGATGAAGCTTTAGCACAATTTAAGTCAGTCTTGCAAGACAATCCGACATCAATGCGGGCTAATCTGGGTGCTGGAAATATTGAGTTCAAGCAAAAACATTACGATGAAGCTCTTGTTTATTATCAAGCAGCAATAAGATTAGATCCCTTGAAGCCGATGCCCATACTGAAAGCTGGGAAGGCTTATTTGAAGCAGCGGAATTGGGATAAAGCTTTAGAGCAGTTTAAAACGGTTGTTAGCCTTGACCCGAAAGCCATCCAAGCTTATACAGGTTTGGGTCAGGTGCTGGCGAGGCAAGGCAACTATGAGCAAGCCATACAGGAGTTTCGTAAGGCTCTAAGTTTAGACCCCCGGCTGCTAATGATTCGCATCCGCTTGGCTCAAGCTTATATTGACCAGGAGAAGCTTGCAGAAGCTGCTTCTGAGCTAAAAACTGCAATTAATATCAATCCCCAAAAGTGGATTAGTTATGCCGAACTGGGGCGCGTCTATTTGAAACAGAATAACTACGGTGCTGCTTCGGAGGTATTACGTCAAGCAGTTGAGCTGAACCCCGATGTACCATCTGGTGTCCGATTAAGCTTGGTAGAAGCTTTGATTCAAGAAAATAAACTGGAAGAGGCTGCTACGCTTCTTAGAGAAGTACCTCAGACCAAACAGCTTGCACCCCGTCAGCATAAGCTTTGGGGAGATATTTACCATCGTCAAGGTCTACACCGGGAGGCTACAGAGGCATACCGTGCTGCTACGCTCTTAGCCGCAGAGGGTGACACTGATAGCGACATCATGGATAATCTAGAGACACTGGAAGACCAAGATGATGATGGATGGGAGGAACTGGCAGAGTCTTATAAGTCATCAGCAGATAGCCTCGTCTCTGAAAATCGTAAAGGTCGGCGGCGGATGAGGTAAAAAGGAAAAAGGCCCAATGTGCAACTAAGAGCAGCCCCTCTTACCTCCTCAAACTGGTTCGCTGGCGAACCAGAGATAAAGAAAAAGTTTTTTTGACGGGGAAGATAAGGAAAACTTTTTATTCACGGGGGTAGGGGTATTTAACGAAGAGTGCAGCTCACGTGTTAATTCCTCCTTGCCCCCCTTGTTTAGGGGGGTGATATAACTGTTCTGATTGTGAAAGTTGCACATCGCGTCAAAAGGCAAAATAAAGAATTATTCAATTTTTCCTTTTTATTACCCATTAGCCATTGATATGATCATCGCTCAACTGTTTAACGTTGCTAATCTGTTTGTTCTGCCTTTCTGGGCGCTGATGATTCTGCTGCCCAACTGGGGCGTGACCAAGCGGGTTATGGAATCTTATCTCCCATTTGTGGCGTTAGCTGGTCTGTATATCTATCTGTTTGTAGCGTCAATTACGCCAGAATCTGCCGCCGCTTTATCGAATCCTCAACTGGCTGACATTGCACAATTTTTTGCAGATGAAACAGCTGCTGCTACTGGGTGGATTCATTTTCTGGTGATGGATTTGTTCGTGGGTCGCTATATTTATTTGGAGGGTCAGCGGACTGGTATCTGGACAATCCATTCGCTGCTGCTATGTTTATTTGCAGGGCCGATGGGATTGCTTTCTCATATTTTGACTTACTGGGTGAGGCAGAAGTTTTTCTCACCAACTGTAACTGATGCAAGTTCCTCGGTTCCGAACCCCCAAGCATAATACAATTTTGGATTTTGTGGGGGCGAAGGATTCTCTGGGTTTCCGATAATTTGGGATTAACATCTAGCGGTGTAAAACCTTCATTTCAAGGTTGTCACAAATCTAAAATCAAAAATTAAGTCACTACCCAATTGAGAGATAAATTTATGCGGACTCTAGCTGTTGACATTGGCGGCAGTGGCATCAAGGCAATAATTTTAGACGAAGATGGACAGCCGCTGACTGAACGGTCTCGTGTAGACACCCCAAACCCTCCTGTGCCAGAGGTTGTAATGGATGCGATCGCGACCCTTGTTAGCTCTCAAGGCGAGTTTGACCGCGTATCTGTGGGCTTTCCTGGCGTAGTTCGCTCTGGTGTCACTAAGACAGCCGTAAATTTGTCTCCAAATTGGATCGGGTTCGATCTAGCAACAGCACTATGCGATCGCTTAAAAACACCAGTAGCGGTGGTTAATGATGCCGATATGCAAGGTCTGGGGGCGATTTCAGGATCGGGTGTAGAACTAACGATCACTCTGGGAACAGGCTTTGGTTCGGCTTTGTTTGTGGAAGGATTACTGGTGCCAAACCTGGAACTTGGGCACCATCAGTTTCGCAAAGGGGAAACCTATGAGGAACAGTTGGGACGTGCCGCTTTAGATAAAGTCGGTGAGAAAAAATGGAATTCTCGTCTCGAAAAAGCGATCGCATCTCTGCAAAATCTGTTTAACTACGATTACCTTTACATCGGCGGCGGCGAAGCCAAAAAAGTAACTCTCAACTTACCACTAAATGTCAAAATCGTTCCTAATGTAACTGGTTTATTGGGCGGAATTGCGTTGTGGCGAGATTAGATAGGGATGTTTTCCGCACTCCTGACTATTTCTGGTTTAGCCCTGATAATCTTGAATTTAAAGGGTTTCATTTGTTAGAGGATGTTTGAAAAGTGGTGAGGGGTTAAATATTATGCCAACCGCCTGACCATGATACGGATCATTGCCAGATAAATAAAAGTCTCCGATGTTTCTGGCAATAACTCATAA
>NZ_JACJOY010000066.1:0-13259 GCF_014695815.1 Trichocoleus sp. FACHB-6 | reverse complement strand
TGTGGGGTTGAAAAAGCCCAAGTGCGTTCTTCTCGTGCTCAACGCAATCACATTGGTTTGGCGATTCGAGCGTTTCTACGCCTGGAGATGCATTGGTTTAATACTGGCATTAGTTGGTATGAGTCCAAAGCCAGTATTGTTCGGGAGGCGGTGCGTTCCTACTTAGCGGCTCCTTGGCTGACTCTTGTACCAACTGCGTAACTCCTGAGTTTACTGATAGTTGTACAAGTTATCAGTTTATTGTTAAAGTTTTCCCGAAACCGTAATCGCCGTTCAAATTAGCGCTCGTCCAGTTGAATAAGACTTTAACTGATTCTGTCGTTTATCTTTTGCTAAGTTTGGCAAAAGCGAAGTGTTAGAAAACTAGGGAGCCTTTTTTCCTGAGTGCGTTTATCTTCCTAAATCGCAGGCGTTCCATATGCAGTGCAAACAAGCAGCGGTGCGAGTATCGCCCAAAACTTGGGAAGAAATAGAGGAAAGGATGCTGCTGGTTCCTAATAATTAAAATCGCAGATACCAGCAGATAAAAGGTTTATAATCCGCACCTTTATCTCGCGGCAGAACCCCTGTAAATTCGTTCTGCTTGCTCAGAAGATAACCGCATGGATGGAATTCGTTCAGTATTAGATACTACAGGCTGATCATCATAGGAGGGAAGTTCACTGTAGGGTGCCGCGAACTCGTGAAGAACAGGATCGTACTCCAAAACCTGCCCTGTTTCAATCTGATAGACCCAAGCGTGGAGAGATAGCTGTTTTCGGTGAAGTTTGGAGCGAATTACTGGATAAGTCCGCAGATTTTCGATTTGGGTTAGCACGTTCTCAGCAATGGTGGCGTCCAGAAGTTCTTCCCCAGAGAGGTTTGTGTAGTTATCTTTAACCAGCCGCCGAGTTGCTTCTGCGTGCTTTAACCATTCGTAAACTAGTGGCATTTCTTCAGCTAATTTGTCCAATTTCAACAGTCCCTTCATTGCGCCGCAGTGGGAATGACCGCAGACAACAATTTGCTCGATACCTAAAGCATGAACGGCGTATTCAACCGCTGCGCCTTCGCCGCCATTGGTTGCGCCAAAGGGTGGAATCATGTTACCAGCATTGCGAATAATAAATAGTTCGCCGACACCAGCTTGAGTAATCAAATTCGGGTCGATACGCGAATCTGAGCAGGTGATAAATAGCGCTCTCGGTTTCTGACCGTGAGCGAGTTGCTCAAACAACTCATGGTGCGTGCTGAAGTAGCCGCTTTGGAACTGGCGCAGACCTTTAATCAGTTTTTTCATAAAACCTATTTTTTTTTGCGATCGCGATCGCAATTTCCCTCTAATAATAGGAAACCGCGATCGCATCTCTAGAAGACGCATTGTAACGAAATTGCAATAATAATCCAACTAATTTTAGAGCTTTGCTACTTACCGAGAGTGCCAGCGTCTTCGTTTTTCAGATTCACATAAATGGCTATTTGTCAACAAAAAAGTGGCAGGTGTCCCGCCTACCCTACAAGAAAGTTTATTAGCGATCGCACCTGCTACAGATAGCAGCACTCCGACAAAATTGTTCAAAATAAAGAGAGAACGTGCTTAATATCGCTCAACAATGACAACCGCCACTAAACCATCAACGCAGAAAGCTTGGGCGAAAGCCCTCATCCCGCCAGCGAAAGAATTTCCTCTCACCCCATTACCACTGATTTCAGGCAAAATACCCGAAGGTTTGCGGGGTACCCTGTATCGCAATGGCCCTGGACGCTTAGAACGTGAGCCAAAGGTTCGCGTGGGACACTGGTTTGATGGCGATGGGGCAATTTTGCGAGTGCATTTCACAGATGACGGCGCTACCGGACTCTATCGCTACGTACAAACAAAAGGATACAAAGAGGAAACCGCAGCGGGTAAATTCCTCTATGGCAACTATGGCATGACCGCACCAGGGCCAATCTGGAATCAATGGCTCAAACCCATCAAAAACGCCGCTAATACCTCAGTCCTGGCGCTGCCTGATAAACTGTTAGCACTTTGGGAAGGTGGGCAACCTCACGCCCTCGACCTACAAACTCTGGAAACTTCGGGATTGGATGATTTAGCTGCGTTGGATGCGGGAGCGCCTTATTCAGCTCACCCCAAGCGAGATCCTCAAACAGGCGAAATTTTCAACTTTGGGATCGTAGCTGGAATGAACGGCAAGCTGAATATCTATAAAAGCGACTCTACTGGCAAGATTCTGCAAAAGGGAGAAGTTCAACTTGATGGTATCCCCTTAGTGCATGATTTTGTCTTCGCAGGGCAGTATCTAGTGTTTTTTGTTCCCCCAGTGAGATTAAAAGCCCTCCCAGTGTTGGCGGGAATCAGTAGCTATAGCGATTCGCTAGAGTGGCAACCTAAACTCGGTACTCAGATTTTAGTTGTTGATCGCGACACCTTATCTGTGGTGAGTCGCAGCGAAACCGATCCTTGGTATCAGTGGCATTTTAGTAATGGTTATGTTGATACTGATGGGATGGTTATTGTAGATTTTGTACACTATGCAGATTTTCAGACGAATCAGTATCTCAAAGAAATAGCGAGTGGCGAAACTCACACACCTGCTAAACCAACGCTTTACCAAGTACGATTAAATCCGCAAACGGGCAAGGCAATTTCTGTGCAAGAATTGTTAAATAGACCCGGCGAATTTCCGCTAGTTCCTCAGCAATACGTGGGGAAAGCTTCGCCTCATACCTATCTATCAGTATTTCGGGAAGGGGCGGATATTGGTAAAGAAATTCTGGGAGCGATCGCACGTTTCGACAACCAAACTGGTAATCTCACAGAAACTGATTTGGGCGAAAATCGCTATCCCACCGAACCCATCTATGTGACTGATGCCTTGAATCCTGCACAGGGTTGGGTGTTAACTGTGGTATACGATGGCAATTCTGATACTAGCGAAGTCTGGGTTATGGATAGCGATCGCTTAGACGATCAACCAGTTTGTCGTTTAGCATTACCCAGCGTTGTTCCTATGGGCTTTCACGGCACCTGGAAACCTGCTTAAATTAGGAGCCAAGGAGTTATTAATTTAAAACTCATAACTCCTAATCCCAAGTTACCTATCTTATCAACAAAAAAAGCGCTTATAGCAATCCTATTTGAGCTGTGAGCCAGGGGTTAAGATACCCGACTTCTGTAAGAAGTCGGGTATCTTGCCTTTACGAATCATTCATAACTGCTATATCGCAATTCTAGGGTTGGGTGCGATACATCTGTAGGGACATGGCATTGCCATGTCCCTACCAAGGTCGCCCGAAGGTCACAATTACGATATACTCCACCCAACTGAGGAATGCTATATACAAAAGCAAAAAGAATAAAACAATAAGAGGATGTTTTAAAAGTCTCCTTGACCGACTTTGGCTACTTCAACTACTCAGGCTTTACTACGATAGAATCAACGGTTGAGGCTACTTAGTCTCCTTCTAAGGTAGCTTTCAGAACCCAATTTGACCCTTTTAAAACATCCTCTAAGCTCATTTGATTAAATTAAATGAGCTTATTGTTAACAATCCCAAGTTATATTTCAGATACCATTACAAAAAAGATTGGCGACGTATGGCTCCCTAAAACAACCGATGGCAAGAGTTTCAAAATCCAAAATTCAAAATCCGACTGCTCTACTTCGGCTCTGTAAAAATAGAAAAAATACCCATCGGAGCCTAATTATTTGGGGCTTTTTTCTATGTCTAGTCAAGAGTTTAAAAACTCCTTTCAGCCATCGCGACACTACCTAGTCCTTTCCGTCCGCTACCGCGATGGGCGCTGTCCTGGCTAGAATCATGAGCGGATAACTGTTGTTGAACCGAAGACGTTTGTTGCAGATTTTCAGAGTGTTTTTCAACGGCATGCAAGTTAACCGCTAAGCCAGTAACTAACAAACTTGAGAATAAGATGGAACTGTAAAGGCGCATAGTAGATGTCTCGTCAGAGCTTCTATTCCCTGATTCGGACTCTTTGATGCACTATCAGGATAAAATCCTGAAATCGTTAACCAGATTAAGTTTTGGGATGCCAAAAAATATTTTTTAATGCGTAGAATAAACACTTGACAGTTCGGCTTGCCGTATTCTTTTATCAGAATAAAAAATCCTAGATTTTCACTTTGGGGGTGCGATGCGTGGGCAAGAGCATTAAATATCTTTGCTCGTAGGACATGCAGCTAAAGTAGGGTAAACATTGCCAGCTATAGCATTCCTAAATGATTCGTGAAGGCGAGATACCCGACTTATGTAAGAAGTTGGGTATCTGAACCCCTGGATTGCTATATACAAATTGGCTTCGCTAAAGTTTTGTGTTTAAATAGGCTGCGGGCGACCAACCTGGATTCTCTGGGTAGGTAAGATATACAAAGAGATATAAAGTTCCCATTTCCACGGATTTGTTTTAGCCATCCATGACCACTTCTCCCCGCCGCTATCACATCACCACCTTCGGCTGCCAGATGAACAAAGCCGACTCAGAGCGCATGGCTGGCATATTGGAAAATATGGGCTTTGAGTGGTCAGAAGACCCCAACGATGCCAGTCTGATCCTCTACAACACCTGCACGATTCGGGATAACGCCGAACAAAAGGTTTATTCCTACCTGGGTAGACAGGCAAAGCGCAAGCAAGAGCAACCCGATTTGACCCTCATAGTTGCTGGCTGTGTTGCTCAGCAGGAAGGAGAGCAATTGCTGCGGCGGGTGCCAGAACTAGACTTAGTTATGGGGCCACAACACGCCAACCGCCTTGAAGATTTGCTTCAACAAGTCTTTGATGGCAATCAGGTGGTGGCGACAGAAGAAGTCCACATTATGGAAGACATCACCAAACCTCGCCGCGACAGCAAGGTGACGGCTTGGGTGAATGTTATTTATGGCTGCAATGAGCGCTGTACTTACTGCGTGGTTCCTAACGTCCGGGGCGTTGAGCAATCTCGGACTCCGGAGGCGATTCGCGCCGAAATGGAGGAATTAGGCCGTCAGGGGTACAAGGAAGTGACGCTGCTGGGTCAAAATATTGATGCTTATGGACGGGATTTGCCTGGGGCGACAGCCGAAGGTCGTCATCAGCACACCTTGACAGATTTGCTTTACTATGTGCATGATGTGCCGGGGATTGAACGCCTCCGTTTTGCTACCAGCCATCCGCGTTATTTCACAGAACGCTTGATTCGCGCTTGTGCGGAATTGCCCAAGGTGTGCGAACTTTTCCATATTCCCTTCCAGTCTGGGGATAACGACATTCTCAAGGCAATGTCGCGGGGTTACACCCAGGAGAAATATCGCCGCATTATTGATACCATTCGGCGATATATGCCGGATGCGGCGATTAGCGCTGATGCGATTGTCGGTTTTCCTGGGGAAACAGAGGAACAGTTTCAGAATACGTTGCGGCTAGTTGAGGATATTCGCTTTGACCTTCTGAATACTGCTGCTTATTCGCCGCGTCCGGGTACGCCCGCCGCGTTGTGGGAAAATCAGCTGAGTGAGGAAGTCAAGAGCGATCGCTTGCAACGTCTCAATCACTTGGTTAATGTAAAAGCGGCTCAAGCGTCGCAGCGCTACTTTGGACGCATCGAAGAAGTGCTGGTAGAAGACCAAAATCCCAAAGACCCAACTCAGGTAATGGGACGCACTCGCGGCAATCGCCTTACCTTTTTCACAGGTGATATTAACGAACTCAAAGGTAAAATAGTGCCTGTGAAAATTACCCAAGTTCGCCCTTTTAGTTTGACAGGTGAGGCGCTATCAGTCGCTTGCTGTTAGCCTATGCCTATCCTAGCCAGAGAGTAAAATTTACTCCCACAGCGCCTTAACCTCAATGCTCTACGAGCCAAGCCCACGCAACGGGAGGATAAATATTAGCCTCCCGTTGCGTCGGGCTAAGTTTCTATAGCCGCAACTTTAGTCGTTGGGCATTCTTACAATAAATGTATAAATACACTTCATCTGGCGGAAAATATTACTCTTGACCAGAGGAAGACATTTGCCTATTTTCCACGTCCGGGGTCAGAGCATGAAGCAGTTTTGCATCTGTTTTGAAGACTTAGGGCTAATTTGCCAGGATTACGTCCAGCTAAAAGGCAATATGGTCAAAGAAAAAAGTTAATCAGATGAAAACATTTGTTACATTGTGGAAACTCGAAGTAAACTCCCGCCTCCCACTCCTGCGACGGGACTTACAAGAAGCGGTTTATCTTCCCCCTCGCTTAGCCTACGCCTTATACAACACCCTGATATTGGTGTATTGGTCGGCAATTGCGGCTGGTAGCGTCGGTTGGTTAGCTTGTCGCTTTACTTACTTACTCGGTGTTAGCACTCGTCAATTCCTGCTTCCTAAACAGGAACCGCTTCAGCTAAAGAGTAAAAAAACCACTCTTCAGACTCTAACCCCTACGACACCAATCACGGCTGCAAAACCCACTCTTCAAGCTGTCACTCCACCAGTCCTCGCAGCAGAACCAGTTAAGGCTCCAGTCACAACTGTACCTTCCGCAGTTGAACAGATCGCAGTCGGCGAACTAACAACGACAGCGGCGCAAAAGGTCAAAGCAGCAAATCCTGATAAAGTTGTCTTGGCGCGGCCTTGGGGTAAAGGATGGCGGATTGCTGTTCTGGAGCCAGAAGAAGCTGCAAGTATCCAACATCCTTGGAAAGTGGTAGTGCGTTCTTGAAGGCAACTAGCGATCGTATTCTTCCCGATTGGTGCTACTAATCGTGCTAATTAGGTTTTAAACAGCTGGAGGTCGTTGTAGCCATCCAGCTATGATAGGCTATCGGCTCCCAGGAGTGCCAAGGAGAAAAAAATGAAAAAATTGCGGGTTGGGTTGCTGTTTGGCGGTTGTTCCGGAGAACATGAGGTTTCGCTCTCATCAGCACGAGCGATCGCGCAAGCCCTAAGTGCAGACCAAAATACCGGAAAGTACGAAATCCTGCCTTTCTACATCCGCAAAGATGGACGGTGGCAAGCCGGGGAATTGGCGCAACAAGTTTTAGAATCACGAACACCCCTACAATTAGAAAGTTCAACTCCTGATTCTCCATCTCCAATCGCCAGTAGCGAAATATCAACCGCCAACACTCAACAACTCAACCGTTGGCAATCTCCCTCCCAAGCTGCTGAGATAGATGTCTGGTTCCCGATCCTACATGGCCCTAATGGGGAAGATGGCACGGTTCAGGGAATGCTGAAATTAATGCAGGTTCCCTTTGTGGGAAGTGGGGTTTTAGGTTCCGCGATCGGGATGGACAAAATTGCTATGAAAATGGCTTTTGCCCATGCGGGAATACCCCAGGTAAAATATATTGCTGTCAATAGGTCGCAGGTCTGGTCTAATCCTTGTGTTTTCCCGAAACTCTGCGACGAAATTGAAGGAACTTTGGGCTATCCGTGTTTTGTCAAGCCTGCAAATTTAGGCTCATCGGTGGGAATTAGCAAAGTGCGATCGCGCACTGAGTTAGAAACTGCTTTGGATAACGCCGCCAGCTACGACCGTCGTCTGATTGTAGAAGCAGGTGTCGTAGCGCGAGAAGTAGAATGTGCCGTTTTAGGCAACGATAATCCCAAAGCTTCTGTAGTGGGAGAAATTACCTTTGAAAGTGATTTTTACGACTACGAAACTAAGTATACTCAGGGAGAAGCAGATTTGCTGATTCCCGCCCCATTACCAGATGCGATCGCTACTCAAATTCAAGACCTGGCTCTCAAAGCTTTTGCCGCCATTGATGCTGCTGGTTTAGCACGGGTAGACTTTTTCTATGTCGAAGCCACAGGCGAAATTTTAATCAACGAAATCAACACGTTCCCAGGCTTCACAGCGACGAGTATGTATCCCCAACTATGGGCCGCAAGTGGTATTTCTTTCCCTGAATTGGTCGATCAGTTAGTTCAACTAGCGCTAGAACGACATACCTAAAGCAATCTCCTTCCAAGCTAGAACTTGGGAACGATACACAAGAAGCTCTGCCTCTTGTAAAAATTAAAAAAAGTTCACAATTGCGTGAGGCGAAGCGGTGCGTAAGCGCCGCTTCGCTAACAAAACCTTTTTCATTCCCAGTTAGAGACTGGGAATGAAAAAGGTTTTCGCCAAGGTACGCCAAGAAAAAGCTATTCTCGGTTGTCCTTTGCGTTTAAAAGCCTTCTAGTCTAATCTAAGTTTTGTATCAGTTTGTGAAATTCAAAGGAGATAAACTTGGAACGGACATTTGTCATGGTTAAGCCGGATGGCGTACAGCGCAACCTTGTAGGTGAGGTCATCCGCCGTTTTGAAAGCAAAGGTTTCACTCTGGTTGGGTTAAAGCTAATGAGTGTTAGCCGCGAACTGGCAGAACAGCACTATGACGTTCACCGGGAAAGACCCTTTTTTGCTGGTCTGGTCGAGTTTATCACCTCTAGTCCAGTGGTAGCGACGGTATGGGAAGGTGAGGGAGTTGTAGCATCAGCAAGAAAAATTATCGGTGCTACCAACCCGCTGACAGCAGAACTGGGTACGATTCGCGGTGATTATGGAGTTAGCATTGGTCGCAACCTCATCCACGGTTCTGATGCTATCGAGACAGCACAGCGGGAGATAAGCCTCTGGTTTAAGGATGAAGAACTCGTCAGCTGGAAACCAAGTTTGACATCTTGGCTGTACGAGTAAATAAACTAATGGCTAATGGTTAATTACCATTAGCCATAATTTTTTTCCTTTTTATTTTTGAGTCTCCGTGGGAGTTCGCTGGGAAAATCCCCAGGTAAATATGATCGCAATACAGGAGATCATTAACCAGTCTGGTGCAAAAGACTCCAGGTTAAAGGCTCTCAATAGCAGTCGCAATCCCACCAACGCCACTGTAATGTAGCCAGCATCCTCAAGATGCACAAATTCATCTAGCCAGCGGATGAATAATCCCGCCATGAACCGAAGCGTAATCACCCCAATCGTACCTCCGGCGATAACAAGCGCGGTATCTTTGGAAACAGCGATCGCTGTCGTTACGCTATCGAGGGAAAAAGCTAGATCCGTAAAGGCTATTATCGGAATTGCCTGCCAAAGGGAAGTAAAACGCGGCCCATGATGTTCCTGATCTTTCCCGTCATCCGAAGTAAAGTATTGGAACACCAGCCAAAGCAGATACATTGCACCTAGTAGCTCAAACTGCCAGAACTGAACAACCCAGGTTGCTGTCAGAATCAAGGTGATTCGGAGGATATAGGCAACTGCTAATCCGAAGTTGAGAGCGCGACGTTGGAGAGTGCTATCTTCTAAGCCTTGTGCAATAGCTGCTAAGGCGATCGCATTGTCTGCTGACAGCACCGCCTCTAACGCCACCAGAACTAGCAGTACCAGGGGAGCTTCAATTCCTACATTGAGCGGAGAGTTCAGGATGTGGTCTAGCATTAACGCCTGTTTAAACTGGAAATATCAAATTAAAAGCAATAATTTCAAGGCTAAAACGTGCCAAAATGATTGCTATCTTAATTAAGCTTAACCTTTGTCGGGAAAGTTTAGACGAAATCAAGGATGCTGTGCAAACATATGGGTTAAAATTTTTAGGCTTGTGTGTTGCATCTTGTTACAAGATAGTTATAGTAGGCATGATTTAGCCGAAATTGTTGAACTATAAACCTGAAAAAGGAGTTTGTAAACAATGTCTATATCAGATACCCAAGTCTTTATTGCTTTAGTTGCCGCCTTGATTCCCGGCATCCTGGCAATCCGCTTATCAACGGAACTGTACAAGTAGCGATTAGGGACTGGTTGTACTAGGGACTGGGAACAGATGGGAATAGGGGAGCAGGGAAAGAGTTGGGAGCAGCGGGGAAAAACGTTGTCCTCTTTGTCCCCAATCCCTAATCCCTAATCCCCAATCCCCAGTCCCTATTCCCCAGTCCCCTATTCCCTAGCCCCTATTCCCCTGTCGCTTATGAATGCAATTGAACCCACAAGACCTCCTCTGCAATCGGTACCACAACGGGCGGTTCCCCGGACGCAGCGACAACAGCGACGCCATCCCAACCGGGGGACGCTCGTGGAAACCACGGCTAAGTTAACTGTAAATATAGTGCTTTCATCGGCGGCGATCTCCGCGCTGGCGCAACTGTTGCCTTATCATATGTCCCAGCAAGCAAAGCTCTCGGACATTCAAGAGGAAGTTAAACGCACAGAAAAACGTGTCAACCGCTTGAGTGATAACTTCAGGCGTTATTTTGACCCGCAGCAAGCCAAAAGCGTTATGCAGGAGCAAAGCCATCGTGTAGACCCCTCTCAGCGTCAAGTGGTCTTGATGGATAGCAGCACGACTGAAGAAGAAGAATTGAAAATGGCAAATTAAAAAAGGGCAATGCCTAATTTTTAATTTTTATTTTTTTATTTTTAATTGTTCTTCAGGCGATCGCAGGTTTCAGCAACTGTATCATCCAAGTTTCGACAACCAAGCGCAAGCGTCCAGCTGCACCAGATCGGGGAAGCAACGCCAGAGCCTTCTGGTAGTCAGCGATCGCGCAGTTCCAGTCACCCCTCAGTTCGTAGGTGCGACCGCGTTCTGCATAAATGTTACCTTCCAGCTGTCCTAGTCCCATCACTAGGTCAAAATTCTCTAGCGCTAAGTCGTACAATCCCAAATCCCGAAAGGTGATACCTTGGTTAATCCAAGCGCGAACATTGCCGGGGTTGAGATCCAGGGTCATCTCATAGTCAGCGATCGCTTCTGCCATCTGTCCCACCGAAGCGTAGTAGTTGGCGCGATTGTTGTAGGCACTGTCCAGGTAGGGATCTAGTTCCAAAGCTCTGTTGTAATCAGCGATCGCTTTTTCCTTTTGACCGCTCTGAAAATAAATTAGCCCTCGGTTATTGTATTGGGCTGCACTCATGGGGTTGCGCTCAATTAAAGTTGTCAGGATAGCGATCGCGCTCTCGTAATCGCCTTGTTGTGCTTTTTCCTTTGCCTGAGAGCGCAGCGAACCATCTGACTCTATCGCGTGTCCGACTGATACAGATTTGACTCGAAGTAAACGTCTTGGAGCCGCGCCAGTCGATGAGATCGGATAACTGTGTTGGTGTCTTGCTTGGTCTTGACAGTGGATTGCGCGAACGTTCATATCATTTTCAAAGGTATCTTGGACTTATCTGGAATCACTTTATCGCCTTGCTTTGAGTCGCTGCCTTGCTTCTGTGTCACTTAAGTAAAGCGTCTGGCAAGCGGTCGATTGACACCCAGACAATCCAATTAGGCTTGGATGTCCTTTAAATACCTACAGCCCCAATCCACAGCATTACTGAAACCTCTACAGACAAACAAAGCGCTCGCTTTTTATCTGTCCAGAGAAACCGTTTATTATGTGAAGCTTAAGCGATTGGCATATAGAGGGATTGGGGAGGAGGTGGCGGGGAATTGGTTGTGTGGCACATATATCCCTTGCCTATCCTCTTCCCCTCTAACCCCATCTGGTAGAATGCAAGCGATGATCAAGCTGTGTTGGTGTTTTGAATCCTTAAGGAAAACAACTTTATGACAACTGCAACTTTCTATCCCAACGCCCCGGATCTGTGCGAAGATGACTACCTGCTGCTTGGCTTAGCCACTTGCTTCTACAAAGAAGATGGCGAAGTTCGTGAAGTCAAAGTAATTGAACCCATCCCCTCAGCCGCCCTAGAAGCGATTCTCAAAGGAATTCCCACCTCATACCAGATGGCGATCGCTACCACGATGGGCGCTGTCCTCACAGAGGATAATACACTCACCCAGCCCGCTGATTTTCCAGAAGAGGCGCAGTTTAGTGACGAGTTTGCTTTTCGCGCGATCGCATCTGCCCGCACTTATAAAACCCACCCAGAAGCCCAGTCTCATATCCCTGTGGGAACAACCCGCACTGACTTTAACTATTCCATAGAACGCAAGCGGGTACTGAATGCTCAGCGCGTTGTCCGCAAGGAAGACAACGTAAAACAGCACTCCCATACTCACAAAGTTCTTTAAGGTTTAACGATCATGTTGAAACTCTACGGCGGAGCCTTTAGTCGCGCGTCAATTGTCAAGTGGTATTTGGAAGAACTTGGCATCCCTTATGAATTTGTCATGCTGGATATGCAAGCAGGCGCTCACCGACAACCAGATTATCTGGCGATTAATCCTATGGGGAAAGTCCCGGCGATTGTGGATGGGGATTTTCAGCTTTGGGAGTCGGGGGCAATTCTGCTGTATTTAGCCGAAAAGTACGGTAAGATGCCATCTTCCCTAGAGGAAAAAGCAAAAATTACTCAGTGGGCGATGTTTAGCAATGCCACACTAGGGCCAGGAATTTTTGTGGAAGCCAGCCGCGAACGGGAGATGCCCAAGTTAATGCAACCGCTCAATGACATCTTAGAGCGGCAACCGTTCTTAATGGGAGACGAGTTCAGTGTAGCCGATGTAGCAGTTGGGTCAATTTTGGCTTACATCCCAATAATGCTAAAGCTGGACTTGAGCGAATATCCAGCCGTTGTGGACTATATCAAGCGTCTTTCAGAGCGTCCCGCTTTTGGCAAGGCAATGGGGATGGGCGGTTAAACAAAAATAAAGGATGTAGAGCTGCGCCCTACATCCTTTATTTTTATAAAGGGGAATTTGGGGTTTAACGGAACCCTACAGCAGCTTGCCAAACGAAAGCAAGCAACAAGAAGAACACGGGGATGATCGGGAGAACGTCTACCAACGGATCAAAGAAGGAGTAAGCTTCAGGCAGTTTTGCCAATAGCAGTGCTGCTTCCATATTTAAATTTACCTTTCCAACACAGTTTTCAGAATTGAGATGGATCTTAACACGATCTAGCTTACATCTTCCTGGTTTTGGACGGTTAGAGGCAAATTTTATCGGAAGCGATCGCCTCTTGCCTTTGCCTCTAGTTCTTCACCCGGACAAGCCTTGCCCAACCCTGCCATCTGCGGAGATGAAAGCCTTTATCGTGGTAGTGGTAAACATATAATGATAGCCAGATATGGTTAAGCTTTTGAAATCTCTGGGATTTATATGCCAACTTGTCCCGATTATGGCGTTTAACATTCTGTTAAAAATGGTCGGATACACAATATAAGCTAATATTTTTATGCCGCAACTGTGGCAGATAATTTGTTAAAAATTTTGACAATAAGTAATTAAACGTTTTATTAAAGGCAGGAGTTACGCAGTTGGGCTGAAGATGGGGTAAAAGGAAGCAATGAATCCACCCAAATATACGGCTATTGAATACATTAACTTTCTGATGGCGACGCAAAAGGCATACAGCT